>NZ_DBHIIC010000029.1:0-17258 GCF_057248345.1 Filifactor sp.
AGGACTTTTAGATGATAATGAGGAATTAGTTCAATTTGATATTGCAATTTAAGATCATTTTTAATTCTTTGAAAAAAAGGCACAGACCGAAATGAGCAGATTATGGTACAGTGCCTTTTTTCTTGATAAGTTTAAATATGAAAAAATTTTTTAATAAAGTTATTAAGAATTGAGCAAAAAAGACTATTCTTTTTTGTAAATTTTTGTTACGGAAGAAGAGTTGTTTGCAAAAACCATAGCACCATAGTATACGTCAAAAGAAACAATATCCCCTTCCTTAATATCTTTTTTTACGTTCTGGATGTCTAAGATTAAGTGATCACTGCTGCCACCAATAATTTCTGCATTTTCCAATTTTACAATAAGAGAATCAACAGAACCAACATCCCTTTTTCCGATTGCGAGCAAAGCTTTTTTTCTAATTCCTTTATCTATGTATTCCGGTTTATTTCCAAAAGCATCTACAAAAATAGTACCGACAGGATAAGAAGGCTTTTCTCTTACTTCAATTACTTCTGCAGATATAGTATATACGTCTGTATGCATAAACGGCATATCTATATTCCAAATATCAATTAAATCTCTACCAAGAGCAATTCCTTCACCAATTCTTAAATGGTTAATTCTTTTCGGAATAGTACCGTCAAGCACCAAAGGTAGAGAAGATGTTGCGCCACCTGAAATAATCTCTAATTTTCTGTTAATATTAGATTCTATTTTTTCAGCAATAGACACTAATCGACCTAGGTTGGAAGTATCAGGACGAATGGAACCATAGCAACCCAAATTGGTTCCAATTCCCTTTAGGTGCAAATTTTTCATTTTTTTCTCTACAGTAATTGCTACATCAATCAATTCATTTTCATCAAAAAAACCTTCTCTTAAATCACCTAAATCCATCATCAGTATCACATCATGGATAACATTATATTTCATAGCTGTTTCATTTGTCTTTTCAAGTACAATTAGACTGGACTGTAAACTACAGTTTGCATATTGAACAACAACATCCAATTCAGAAAGCATAGGCACACGTAAAAGTACCAACCTTCCCTCAAAACCACGATCCCTCATTCGGATAATAGTATTCATTCTAGAATCTGCAATAGAGATACATCCGGCATCTAACAGTGTGTTTGAAATCATATTATAGGAATGTTCGTATGAATCAGTTCCTTTCACGACACCTGAAACAGAAATACCAAATTTTGCACATCGGTCGATAATATTTTTTGCATTTTCATAAAGATGATTTAGATTTATTTCCATAATAGGATATTGTATTTTTTTTTGCATAAGTCAAGACTCCTTAAAGCTATAATAAAATTAGGTCAACATTATTTGATGTTAATATTATAATATAAAAAAAACAAAATGTCATTAAAATAAGACGATTAAAAAAATAATAGTCATAATATTAAAACAATAACCACCAAAGATTTTTATTATTCATTAAAAGAAACAATATTTTTTAAAATATAAATATCTTCAAAAAACTTAATTTATACATATTTTTCTTGTATAATAGTGATATAATAAGAAAAAATTGTAAAAAATAAATTAAAAAAATGGGAGTTTTATTATGAAAAATAAAAAAAATGGAATGTTCAATAAAGGACTTAAAAAAAGAGTCACTTCATCAGAAGAATTTAATTCTGAACGGGAATTAAAAGATTTAGAAACAACAAAAGCGAATAACTCAAATGAATCACCTGAAAATGTTGTCACGTCTGCAAAACATAAAGAATCTTCTGAACATAAAAAAGAGTCTGTTTTTAGTTCTTTTCTGTTTCAAATTAGAAATATTCTATTAAAATCGAAAAGCAATACTAATAAAAGAAGCTATACAAACATTAAGCATAATGCCTATAACAATAAATACAAGGGAAATACACTTGCAGAAGTTAAGCTTTTTTTAATACCTATGTTTCTTATCGTTTTAGTTGGAGGAATTTATATTTATTATTTGTCTTCTACTCCAGCATTAAAAGAAACAGATATTATGAACCAAAAAAGCAGTTCTGATGGAATGGTTTATGAATTTGGGCCACTTCATCCATACGAGATGTGTTCTATGAGAAAGCCTGATTTGATTGCTCATTTAGGAGAGCCTATGGGAGAAGGAGATGGGACAGAAGAAGAAAACCGTTTTTTAAGATATGAGTATGAGTGGTTTTCTTTACCTACAAGATCTAAAATTTATTATGCACGGGAACAAAGAATCTATAAGGCTGTTATCACTTTTAGAGATATTGAGTTTGAAGATTTGCAAAAGAGAATCACAGAAGGAATTGGAGAACCGGTATCCGTAGAAGAATCTAAAGAATTTAAAGATGTAATTTGGATGAAAGATTCTATTAAGTATTGGTTGACAAAGACAGAAGAGGGAGACTTAAATTTAGAAGTTCGTTTGGCTTATTATAATAATCCTGAGGATTTAGATTTAGGATATCGACCAACAATTGTCCAAAGAAGTAAGACAGTTGATATAAATGGAGACAGCAAGCCGGATGATGTTGTTTTGATAGGAAGCAAACGTGCATATACTCAAATTTCATACGATCACTTATATTTGCTTGTGATATCAAATGGTGAAGTCTATCATGAAGAGTTTCCAAAAGAGATGGATGGGGGACAATATCCTCAAATGCGAATTGAAACAGAAGGAAATAAAAAACAAGTGGTAGTAGAAGCAGGAAACAATTTTGTACTAAATCAAAATGTATTTGTATTTGAAAATGATAAGATTAAAAACATAAGTAGTACGAATGAACCGATAAAAAAATAAGTAATGGAGGAAAAGTTTGAATATTTGTATTGATATTGATGGAACTATGACAATACGAGATTATTATATTCCATTCTTTAATTGTTTTTTTCAAAAAAATATTAAATTTACACAAATGATGGAGTATGATTTGAAGAAAGTCTATGGAGTAAATGAGTACCAAATAATGGATTTTTATCAAAAATATGGACATGTTATGCATGCATCTGCCGGTATTCAGGACAATGTTGTAAAAACGTTGATGAAATGGAAACAAAAACATGATATTTCTATTGTTACAGCTAGAACAAGTGAGATGGAGGAAGTAACGGTGAATTGGTTAACCCAACATGGATTAGGAGAAGTGCCCCTCCATTTACTTGGCACAAGTAGAAAAACGGAATTTGCAAAATCATTAAACTGCGACTTGTTTATTGAGGATCATCCTGAAGAGATAAAAAGAATGGCAAACGCCGGAATACAAACTTTATTGATGGATAATCCATACAATCAAAATATTATTCATACAAATATTGTTCGGGTAAATGATTGGTATGAAATAGAGAAAATTGTAGACACAATGATTTAAATGTGGGGAGATATATAGTTTTATAGAATAGGAAGATGAGAATGACAGAAAAACAACAACTATTGTTGAATGTACTAAAGTCAATAATTTATTATTTTTTGGTAGCGATTGGTAGTAATCTTATGTTGAGATCTATTTACCTATATAAAGTTTTCCCGGAAGTAATGTATCTATTTTGGATATTATTTATTTCGTTAGGTTCTACAATGAAGCTTCATAGTAAAAAAATACAAAGACTGATTTCTATAAGTATGCCTTTTTTGATTAACTCCATATGTTTTATATATGCTCTTTGTGTATCGGGTAACTTTCCACATAGGTTATCAGGATATTCTATGTATAGTTGGAATTTTCTTCACTATCTCAATCTCCATTTTTTGTTATCTCCAATATTGATGGTAAAGTCAATGTTTTATTTCAGGTATATTGTTATCTTGATAGCTCCATCCATTCTTTTGTATGTTGGAATGAGTGTATCTAATATTTTGCAATATAGATATCAAGATAAAATAAATTCCATTTCATTCAGGAAAATAGACAAGTAGTTTATTGAAAGAAATGGTTAGGAAGGTATTTTTAAAAATGAGTAAAAAATATAAAAGAGTAGTTATTAAACTGGGTTCTTCCAGTTTAACTTATGATAATGGAAAATTGAATCTTATACAGATTGAACAATTGGTAAGACAAATTGCAGATTTAAAAAATCAAGGACATGATGTACTAATTGTGAGCTCCGGAGCAATTTCTGCAGGTATGGGATATTTGAATTATTCTAAGAGACCGAAAACTTTACCTGAAAAGCAAGCTTGTGCTGCCATTGGACAGGGAAAATTGTTGCATTTGTATGAAAAACTATTTTGTGAATACGGATACGCTGTTGGTCAAATTTTGTTAACAAAAGAAGATTTTGCCGATAGAGAAAGATTTTTAAATTCTAGAAGTGTATTAAATGAATTGTTATCAAAGAATATTATTCCAATTATCAATGAAAACGATGCGGTTGTTGTTTCTGAAATAAAGTTTGGTGACAATGATACATTATCTGCACTAGTCAGCACATTAATAGAAGCTGATTTGTTGATTATATTATCGGATATAGATGGTTTATTTGATAAGAATCCTCAAGTTTATCAAGATGCTAAGTTAATCGAATATGTTAAAAAAATAGATTCTACAATCGAAAGTCTAGCAGGGGATAGTATTTCAAATGTAGGAACCGGAGGTATGAGAACTAAAATTAACGCTGCTAAAATAGCTACGCGATCAGGTGTATCTGTGATAATTACTAAAAGCGATAAACGAAATGTGTTAAACAGTATCTTAAAGGGTGAAAAAACTGGAACTTTTTTTGTTGAGGAATCTCATCAACTGAAACTTAGAAAAAGCTGGATAGCATATAATGCAAGAAGCAAAGGACAAATTATAGTTGATCGTGGAGCATATCAAGCGATAGAGAATAATAAAAGTTTACTACCTTCCGGTATAGTGGAGATATATGGAGAATTTTCAAAGGGAGATGTTGTAGACATTCTATTTAAAAATCATGTAATTGGAAGAGGTCTAACTTATTTTGATCATGAATCCCTAAATAAAATAAAAGGTAAACATTCTGAAGAAATTGAACACATTATAGGGACAAAGGATTATGATGAGGTAATTCATAAAGATAATTTAGTTAGAAGGGAGATTACGGTTGAATAATTTGATTACGCAAGAGTTGAAAGAGATGGCGAAAAAAGCTAGAGTGGCATTTGAGTATTTAAGTATAAAGAGTTCAGAAGAAAAAAAAATTGTACTAAAAAACATTGTAGACATTTTGAAACAAAACAGAGAAGCTATTTTACAAGCTAACCAATTAGATGTCACTAAAATGAGAGACCAAGGGGGAAAAGAAGCATTAATTGAAAGACTTGCTTTGGATTCTGATAAATTTGAATCTATTTGTACAGGTATATTAGATATTATCGGATTGAATGATCCCGTATACGAAATCTTTGATATCATAAAACGACCAAATGGTTTACAGATTGCTAAAATGTATGTTCCTTTTGGAGTAATTGCTATGATATATGAATCAAGACCAAATGTGACAGTAGATGCAGCTGTTATGGCTTTAAAAACATCAAATGTTGTAATATTAAAAGGCGGGAAAGAAGCAATTCATACAAATTTAGAATTAGTTCGAGCAATGAGAGAAGGATTAAAAAAATCAGGTTTTCCTGAGGATTGTATTCTTTTTGTGAATCACACTGAACGTGAATACGCTACTCAGTTGATGAAATTGAAAGGTGATATTGACTTGCTAATTCCAAGAGGAGGTGCCGGTCTGATTCGTTCCGTTGTGGAAAATGCGACAGTACCTGTGATTGAAACCGGTACAGGAAATTGCCATCTATATGTCGATACACATGCAAAAATAGAGAATGCTTTGGATATTGCATATAATGCGAAAGTACAAAGACCGGGTGCTTGTAATGCAATTGAAACTATTTTGGTTCATCGTGATATAGCGAAAGAATTTTTAACTAGATTGCAAGATAGATTCTTCGATGTTGTTGAGATGAAGGGAGATAGTGGTGTGAAACAGATTTTACCATCTGTTTCACTGGCAACAGAAGAAGATTTTCAAAAAGAATTTTTGGATTTTACAGTAGCAATTAAAATTGTAGATAGTATTGATGAAGCAATCAAACATATCAATGTTTATGGAACAAAACATTCCGAGATTATTATAACTGAGAATTATAGCAATATTATCAAATTTCAAAAACAAGTAGATGCAGCAGTAGTTTATGTCAATGCGTCTTCCAGATTTAGTGACGGAGGAGAGTTTGGATTCGGTGCTGAGATTGGAATTTCAACACAAAAATTTCATGCAAGAGGACCAATGGGATTAAAGGAAATTATGACGTATAAGTATGTTGTAATAGGAGAAGGTCAAATTAGATAAATTTGAAATAGAATAATCAGTTCTTAGAATATTATACTGAGTAGAAAGTAGTAAACTCTTTTTGAAAATACGAATATATTAGAGAAGGTAAATTAAAGTGATGAAAGAACCAACAATGATTTTTTCCCAAAATAATACTATGTTTAAGTTAGCTCTTTCTTTAAATAACCAAAAATTTAGAAAAAAACATTCTCTTTTTTTAATAGAAGGAATAAGAGCTGTATTACAGGCAAAAGAAAATAATATAACAATTAAGTGTATTTTTGTAAGCAATAAGTTTAGGAAAAAACATGGTGATGTTTGGAATACTATAAGTTCTTCTTTGGATATAGATGAATATATTCTAGAGGATAATTTATTCAGCAAGTTATCAGATACAGTTACATCACAGGGTATTATAGGTATGTGTGAAATTCCAAAATATGATCTCAACTCTATTTTGGCTAAAGAGAAATCACTGATACTGGTATTAGATCAGATTCAAGATCCAGGAAATTTAGGAACCATTATCAGAACTTCTTTAGCTTATGGAGTTGATGCGATCTTTTTTACAAAAGGGACTGTGGATAGATTTTCTTCTAAGGTAAGTCGAGCTTCTATGAGTGGTAATATTTGTTTACCGATTATAGAATTGGAAGATGGGATAAACTATTTTAAAAAATTCAGATATACTATATACTCAGCTTCTCTTAGTGAAAAATCTTTTTCCTATAGAGAGGTTAATATTGAATCAAAAGTTGTATTGGTTTTGGGAAACGAAGGGAACGGTATTTCTGATAAGATATTAAATTCTTCTGACTATCAGATTATTATTCCTATCAAAGAAGATATGGAATCTTTAAATGTCGGTGTAGCGGCAGGAATATTAGTTAATGAGATTTCTTATAAATTATATGAATAAAGAAAGGAAAGTTATAATATGAAAAAAACAAAAGTAGGTATTTTAGGTGCAACAGGTATGGTGGGACAAAGATTTGTTTCTCTTTTAGAGAATCATCCTTATTTTGAAGTAGTTGTCCTAGCAGCAAGTAGTAATTCATCCGGCTTGAAATATACAGATAGTGTAAATGGAAGATGGAAATTAGAACAACCTATTCCTGAGTATGCAAAAAATATTGTTGTAGATGACGTGCAAAATATTGATTCCATTAAAGAAAAAGTAGAATTGGTATTTTGTGCATTGAATATGGAAAAGGACGAAATTGTTAAGATTGAAGAACTGTATGCAAAATCTGAAGTAGTTGTTGTTTCAAATAATTCGGCTCACAGATGGACAGAGGATGTACCGATGCTTATGCCTGAAATAAACTCAAACCATTTAGAAGCAATTCAAGCACAAAAAGATAGATTAGGAACAAAAAAAGGATTTATTATTGTAAAGCCGAATTGTTCTATCCAAAGTTATGTTCCAGCTTTAACTGTTTTAAAGGATTTTGGTTTAAAGAAAGTAGTAGTTAGTACTTATCAAGCAATTTCTGGAAGTGGAAAGAATTTTTCAGATTGGCCTGAAATGATTGATAATGTGATTCCTTTCATTTCAGGGGAAGAGGAAAAAAGTGAATTGGAACCGTTAAAAATATGGGGAACATTCGACGGAAAGAAATTTATTAATGCTAGCGAACCTGTTATTTCTGCACAATGTATCAGAGTACCGGTTTTGGATGGACATCTTGCTACTGTTTCTGTAAAATTTCAAGAGAAACCATCAAAAGAAGAGATTATTAAGAGATGGCAAGAATATCAAAGTGAGATAGAAAAATATCAATTACCTCTTTCACCGGAGAAATTTCTAACTTATTTTGAGGAAGAAAACAGACCTCAAACAAAATTAGATAGAGAATTATACAAAGGAATGGGAGTTTCGATCGGAAGATTAAGAGAAGATAATCTTTATGACTATAAATTTGTGTGTTTATCTCACAATACTTTAAGAGGAGCTGCAGGTGGTGCGCTTTTGGGAGCGGAACTGTTAAAAGCAAAGGGATTATTAGATTAAATAAAAAAGATAAAAAAGGATTCTCATACTCATCATGAGAATCCTTTTTTCTATAGTCCTAAAAGTGAATCAATTTTTTGTTTATCAAAGCCCATTACAAGCTCATCATCTATATATATAGCAGGCACACCCATAATTTTTTGGCTCATTAAAAACTTTCTAGCTTCAGGATCTTTACTAATATCTTTTGCTTCAAATTCTACATTTTTTTCTTTCAAATAATCCATTGCTTGGTGACAAAAATGACAGGTCGGACTAGTGTAAACAGTTACATGTTTCATAGCATTATCTCCTTTATAGTATATTTAATATATTGATTTATATAACTCTAACTCATATTATACCAATAAAAATAAAAATTAAAACAATAATATTTAAAATAATTATTTTTGAATAACTGATAAAATAATTTGTTGAAAAAAGTATTTTGTGAGATAATGACAATAAAAAGTGATTGAGGTGAATGTGAAATGGTAACACCATATAATAAAAATCAGATATTTATAAAACAGATGATAACTGATTTAAATATTGATGTCGTTACAATGCCCGATGAAATAGATTATACTTTGTATACTTCAGATGTTAATCGTCCTGGAATTCAATTGGCAGGCTTTTATGGATATTTTCCTTCAGATAGAATCCAAATAATTGGTCAGGTAGAGTATGCTTACTTAATGTCTTTAGATGAAGATGCACAAAGAAAGGTCTTGGAAAAATATTTATCTTATAGTATGCCTGCTATTTTTATGACCAGGGGACAGAAACCAGGCAAGTCATTTGTTGAAATTGCAAAAAAATATAATCAATACTTACTGATTAGTGAATTACCAACAAAAGAATTAGTAAATAAACTAGTTGTGTATATCAAAGATATCATAACTCCAAAAGAAGTGGTACATGGCGGATTATTAGATGTAGATGGGGTAGGGATTTTAATAAAAGGAAAGAGCGGAATTGGAAAAAGTGAGACGGCTCTTGAATTGATTCGTAGAGGACATCGATTGATTTCTGATGACGTGGTTGAAATCAGAAAATCTGAAGATGGAATTCTTGTTGGAACATCCCCTAAAATTACCAAAAACTTGATGGAAATAAGAGGAATAGGGTTATTAGATATACAAAATTTATTTGGAGTGGGAGCAGTGAAACAATCAAAGGCAATTGATATGATTGTTTATTTAGAAAATTGGGAAAATGGACGATACTATGATAGATTGGGTATTGATTCAGAATACGAGGACATTTTTGGTATTTCTATCAATAAAATAATTATGCCGGTCCGACCGGGTAGAAATATTGCAACGATTATAGAAGTAGCTGCTAGAAATTTTCGACAAAAACTTTTAGGATATAACGTTGCAAAAGTATTGGAAGAAAAGTCGGCAGAAATTTCCTCAAAAAAAAAATAGTAAGGAAATTTTTTGAACACTGATATTTTATTTTGGGGGAACTATGGAGTTTTTGTTGTCGAATGAAGTGAAAAAAATTTTTCAAATTTTAGAAGAAAATAGATATAAAGTCTACTTAGTAGGAGGAATCATCCGAGATTATTTTTTAAATCGTGAGAATAATGATTTTGATATGGCGACCTCAGCAACACCTTCAGAAATGATTGATTTGCTGAAAGATTTTCAGATAGATGAAACCAATAGTGATTTTGGAACCATTAGAATCAAAATTTCAGGAAAAAAAGATATTGAAATTACAACATTTCGTGAAGAGGAATATAAAGATGAAAGCAGATATCCCACAAAAATATCCTTTGTAGATGATATTTCGATTGATTTAAATAGACGTGACTTTACAATGAATTCATTAGCTTGGAATTATGATGGATTCGTTGATTATTTTCATGGATTGGAAGATATAAATAATTTTTGTATCAGAGCAATAGGAATTCCAACTAAAAAATTTTTAGAAGACCCTCTAAGAATGTTAAGAGCGATTCGTTTTTCTTCAGAATTAAATTTTATGATAGAGGAGGAGACCTATTGTGCAATTGTAGAAAATGCGATCTACATATCAAGATTATCTTTTGAGAGTATTAAAAATGAATTTATCAAAATTTTACTTTCCAAGTACCCTAATTATGCAATGAAATGTCTTTTCGATTGTAAAATGTTAGAATATATCTTTCAGGATTTTGATATTTACTGGGAGAGAATTTATAACCAGATTGAAGAAAAAAATTGCAATATCATGTTTTTGATGGAAGGATTATCCAAATTAGATTGCAGAGTAGAAGTAAGGGTTGCTGCGTTCTTGTACTATCTTCTGTCTTGTTCTATAGACATCGAGAAGAAAGATACCTCTATAGTACAGTTAAGCGAACAAATAGTAAAAAAATTGAGATTTTCAAAACGAATTAGTTCTCATATCTGTAATATCATAAAGTATTATTCCGTAGAGAAATACATTTCTTCTAAGCCTAATATTCATCAACTAATTTCCATGGCTGGAGATGATTGTTGGAGGAATATTACTGGGATTAGAACGCAATATTTTTCATATTTGAGGGAACAAGACAGTTGTTATGAATTATTATACAACATAGGTATGTGGATCCAAGAAAATAGGATTCGTTCAAGAAAAGAGCTTTGTATTACAGGAAAGGAAATGATATCTTTAGGATATGAAGGAAAAGAAATTGGTAAAATTTTAGATGTACTGTATGATGATGTAATTGAAGGTCGTGTGGAAAATAGAAGAGTACTTCTGATGGACAATGCATCCAGTATGATGATATCAATAAAAAATGAAACAGAATAAAATGATGCTAAAAGCAAAAAATAAGTGAGGAATAGTATGGATATAACAGGGTTAAATAAAGAACAGTTGGATGCTGTACAAACAGCTGGTGGTAATATGCTGGTTCTGGCTGGGGCAGGTTCTGGAAAAACAAGAGTAATTACTTACAAAATTGCATATTTAATTGATCAAGGAGTTTCACCATCAAATATTTTGGCGTTAACCTTTACGAATAAAGCTGCAAATGAAATGAAAGAGAGGTTATCAGTTATATTGTGCGACGGATTTTCTCCCGCGTGGATAGGTACATTTCACTCCATTTGTTTGAAAATTTTACGTGTCAATATTGAGAAAGTCAATTACAAAAAAGAATTTGTTATCTATGATGGTTATGATCAAATTGCAATTATTAAAGACTGTATGAAGCAATTAAATATCAGTCCGAAAATAAAACCGTCTTTCTTTCTTTCTAAAATATCTGATTTTAAAAATCGTTTTAAATTACCTCATGAGTGTGAACTGGATAAACAAAAAGATTTGTCTTCTGTTCAGATTTACGAAGTATATGATATGTATCAAAAAAAGTTGTATTCAGCTAATGCAATTGATTTTGATGACATCATTTTTTATACAGTAAAAATTTTAGAAGAATACGAAGAGATAAGGTCTTTTTATCAGGATAAATTTCAACATATATTAGTTGATGAATATCAAGATACCAATTATTTACAGTATCGATTTATCAAGATACTTTCCGAGAAACATCAAAACCTATGTGTGGTAGGAGACGATGATCAGTCTATTTATCGTTGGCGTGGGGCAGAAGTAAGAAATATTTTAGAATTCGAAAAAGATCACAAAGATACGAAAATTATTAAGTTAGAACAAAATTATCGTTCTACACAAACTATTTTGAATGTAGCTTATGATGTAATTTCAAAAAATATTGGTCGAATGAACAAAAAACTTTGGACAGAGAATGGGACAGGGGAATTGATTGTTCTAAAAAAACTATACTCAGAAAAAGAAGAAGGTGCTTGGGTTGCTGAGCAAATTAAGGAATTGGTGGATAAATTTGGATATTCATTAGATGAAATAGCAGTATTATATCGAGCAAATGCTCAATCTCGTGCTATTGAAGATACTTTTGTTTTAAAGGACATACCTTATAGAGTATTTGGCGGAATCAAGTTTTATGACAGAAAAGAGATAAAAGATTTGTTAGCTTATCTTAGATTAATTTCTAACACCAGTGATATCAGTTCTTTCAGAAGAATTATCAATATTCCTAAGAGGGGAATTGGAATAAAAACGATTGAAAAAATAGAATTCAACGCTTTGTCAGATTCCAAAACAGTATACGAGTATCTGTTGAGTGATGAGCTGTTAGATTTTTCTGTTAAAGTGAGAAAAAATTTAAAAAACTTTATTTCTATGATGGAAACATTTCGCTCTATGTCAGAGTTAATTCCTTTGGATGAGTTAATCGAAACAATTTTGGATCATACAGGATATCGCAAAGAGTTAGAGGAAGAAAAGACGGAAGAAGCAAACAATAGATTAGAAAACTTAAGAGAGTTTTTGTCTGTTGCAAAAGACTTCTATCAAACAAAAGAAAAAGAGGAAGGTTTATCCGATTTTTTATTCGGTTTATCTTTGGCAACAGAGCAGGACGAAGATGAAACGGAAGGAAAAGTATCCTTGATGACATTGCATAGTGCAAAAGGGCTTGAGTTTCGAGCGGTATTTATTGTCGGTATGGAAGAAGGATTATTTCCGATTTCCAGAGCCGTATATGATGAGTATGAACTGGAAGAAGAAAGAAGACTCTGTTATGTAGGGATTACCCGGGCAAAAGAAAAACTATATCTTACTTACACCGGGGAAAGAATGATTTACGGAAAAACAGAAAAAAGAGTGATTTCTCGATTTGTAAAAGACATTGATTCAAAATATATTTCCGGTAATTTACATGATTCGTTGGAACAGGGAAAAACGCTCTCATTGTATCAAAAATATCGTGAAAAATATAAAGTAGGATTAGAAACAAAGAAAAAAGATGATAGTTTCCCTCAAGATGCTCAGAAAATCTCTTTAGGAAGCAAAGTGAAACATAAAGTGTTCGGAATAGGGACAGTTGTTGCAAGAGAAGAAGGAGTATATACTATCGTATTTGATTCAAAAGGAATCAAAAAAATTGATACAAAGTATGTTTATTTGGAGGTTTTATCTTAGGGTCAAATTTGAAAAGTAAAATATTAGAGTATAGATTGAATTTCGTAACAATTAGAGATAAAATTAATCATAGAAATAGAAGATATACTATGTTACTATATTGATAGAGAAGATAAGTTGACAGAAAGAGAAGGAGGTAGGAAATTTGGAAATGAAAACAGTCTTTTTTGAAAAAATACATCAAGATGCAATTTTACCTTCTTATGCACATGGCGGAGATGCAGGGATGGACTTATATTCTGTAGAAGAAGTATCGGTTTCTTCTGGAGATTCTGCACTGATTCATACAGGATTAAAAATGAAATTACCGATGCATACAGAAGGACAAGTAAGGCCTAGGAGTGGTTTAGCCTTAAAGCATCAGATAACACTATTAAATTCTCCCGGAACAATTGATGAAGGATATCGGGGAGAGTTGTGTATTATTTTAATCAATCATGGAAAAAAAGATTTCTTAGTTGAAAAAGGAATGAAAATAGCACAGATGGTTATTGCTCCGGTGATGCAAGTTAAGATAGAGGAACAGTCTTGTATTGGAGAAGATACAGTTCGAGGTGCAAATGGATTTGGATCCAGTGGTTTGAAATAAAATTCAAAGAAAATATAGAGGAGTGGTGTCATTATGAAAGAAAGCATAAAAAAAATCTTTGAAGAAAGTATTTCCATTGTAAGTTTTACTAATACAAGAACAGAACGAGATATTGAAGACTATATTCATCAATATATGTCTGAAATGGAATATTTCATACAATATCCTGATAATTTTGGAATGAAGGACATTCCTAATGATGTACATGGCCGTAGAGTAAATTGGGGACTGGTAAATAGTGGAAAAAAGGAAACTGTCATTTTGTTTCATCACCATGATACAGTAGATATTGAAGACTATGGTTCTTTACAAAATATTGCTTTAGAAAATGAACCTTTAAAAAATGAATTATTAAAAATGAATTTACAAGAAGAGATTCAATCTGATATCCGTTCAAATGAATGGGTTTTCGGAAGAGGCTCTTGCGATATGAAAGCGGCTTTAGCCTTGCAATTAGCGGTATTAGAAGAGTATTCCAAGGGAGTAAATCAACAAGTTAATGTTTTATATCTTTCTGTTGCTGATGAAGAATCTTATTCTCAAGGAATGCGTTGTGCTATTACATTGTTAGCTGAATTAAAAGAAAAATTTGATTTAGAATATATATTGGCAATAGATTCTGAACCTTTTGAAAGCAATTCTAAAGACATAAAGGGTTTACATGTCGGTACTGTAGGAAAGATGATGCCTACCATTGTTGCACAAGGAGTGGTTTCCCATATTAAAGAACCTTTAAAAGGGATAAATGCCATTTCGCTACTATCAAGAATTGTTTCAAAAATTGATTTGAACCCTAATTTATATGAATGTGCGAAGGGAGAAAATTCTCCATTACCTTCTTGGAGCTATGCACGAGATTTAAAAGAAATTTACGATGTTTCAACTGTATTGAGAGCTGCAGGATACTTTAGTGTACTTCATTTAGAAAGAAGTCCTAAGGAAATTATGAATGTTATTTATACTCTATGTGAAGAGGCGATAGAAGAGTTCTATGATAACTACGTGAAATTGCAAGATAGATTCTGTGTAGAACATATGATTTCAAAACCGAAAATATTGTTTTTTGAAGATTTAATGAAATTGTGTCAAGAAAAAGATGGTTTTGAATCATTTTGGAGTGAATTAGAGAAAGACTCTGTAAAAAAATTGTCTGAAGGAAGAAGCTACCAAGATATCACTATCGATAACATTCAGCAACTCTTAGAATTCTATGGTAAAAAAGAAGCAATCGTTGTTTTGGCTATAGCTGCACCATATTATCCAGCATTAAGTTCCAGAAATGTGAAAGACTCTAAAATTGAGATTGAAAAGCTTATTGAATGTTATACCGACTATTTGAAAACAAATTATCATTGTTCATTGAACATAGAAGAATATTTTATGGGAATTTGTGATATTAGCTACTGTGCTTTAGAAAAACCTCTGCAAGATTATACATCTGTTATGGATTCTATGGCAGTTTCTAAGTCAGTATACGATATTGATTTTAAAAGTCTAGATAAAATCAATATCCCCGGAATCAATTTAGGACCTTGGGGAAAAGATTTGCATAAATATACAGAAAGAGTATACGAGAAAGATGTGTATGATACCATTCCTAATTTCTTGTTATATTTACTAAATAATATCGAAAAGATAAAGAAATAAGAAATCGTTGTAGATAAAGAAGGAGATTATTATGGAACATGAATTAAAATGGAACCAATTGAAAAAGCAAGAGTTGAAGAAGGTAGAAGAATATGCTAAGAGTTATATGGACTTTTTAGATGCCTCTAAGACAGAAAGAGAATGTGCGAAAGAAATTATTCGTTTAGCTGAATTGAATGGATTCAAGGATATAACGCACTATCAAAAAAAAGGAAAGATTACTTCTGGAAGTAAAGTGATGATAAACCACAAAAATAAAAGTGTTCTTCTATTTGTAATGGGAACAGAGAGTTTGGAAAAAGGATTTCATCTTGTAGGTTCTCATATTGATTCGCCAAGGGTAGATTTAAAAGCAAATCCACTTTATGAAGATGGGAATTTAGCATTGTTAAAGACTCATTATTATGGTGGAATCAAAAAATACCAATGGGGATGTATTCCGTTAGCAATGTATGGAGTTTTGTTTACAAAAAATGGAAAAGTTGAAATTAGTATTGGTGATAAAGAAGAAGATCCTGTATTTTGTATCAATGATTTGCTAATACACCTTTCTGCAAAACAAATGGAGAAAAAAGCTTCTGTTGTTTTGGAAGGAGAACAATTAAATGTTGTGTTCGGACACATTCCTGTAAAATCGGAAGAAAAAGATACTATAAAAAAGAATGTATTGAATATCTTGTTAAAAGAATATGGTATAGAAGAACAGGACTTTTTGTCAGCTGAAATTGAAATGGTGCCTGCAGGAAAGAGTAGATTTGTAGGATTAGATAGAGGTTTAATAGGCGGATATGGACAAGACGACCGTGTATGTGCGTATGCTTCTCTAAAAGGAATTTTTGAGATAGACTCTCCTAAGTACACTGCTTGTTGCTTGTTTGCAGATAAAGAAGAAATAGGATCAACCGGAAATACAGGAATGAATTCAAAGTTGTTGGAAAATGTGATTTCCGAGTTAGTTGATTTAGAAGGAGAATATAGCAGTCTTAAAGTAAGACGTGCTTTACAGAATGCAAAGATGTTATCTGCAGATGTTAATGCGGCATACGACCCAACATTTTCAGATGTAATGGATAAGCAAAACTGTGCTTTTGTTGGAGAGGGTGTATGTGTTACAAAGTATACCGGTTCTAGAGGAAAAGGTGGTTGCAGTGATGCGAATGCTGAATTTTTACATGAAGTAATTAGTCAGTTTAATAAAGCAAAAGTTGTATGGCAAACCGGAGAACTTGGAAAGGTAGATGCAGGTGGAGGTGGAACCATCGCTTGTTTCTTAGCAGAATATGGTGCTGAAGTGTTAGACTGTGGAACTGCTGTCTTAAATATGCATTCACCATTTGAACTTTCAAGTAAATTTGATATCTATATGACGTCAGAGGCTTATCGAGTATTTTTGGATAACTAATGTAGGAAAATCTCTTTGGCATTTCATGTCAAAGAGATTTTCTGTAAAATTTGAAAAGAACCGTAATAGATTAATGGCTTGAATGATCATCTGAAAATTTAATATCCTGTATTTCGGTCTAAAAAGTTTTTATTTTTAAAAGACAAGTAGGTATGATTTGTAGTTTTTGGATCTAATCATTTTGTATTGTTTTGAATCAGTCATGAGAGCTAAAATTGTTGTAGAGATAGTTTTTATGAAGAAAGAAACAATATGAAAACTTTGTTGAATTTTATAGAATGTAATGTGATAAGACATATGTTACAGAAATAAATAAAAAAAGAGAGATACTT
>NZ_DBHIIC010000030.1:0-16429 GCF_057248345.1 Filifactor sp.
AGCAGAGGACTGAAAATCCTCGTGTCGGTGGTTCGATTCCGCCTCTGGGCACCATTTCAAAATTAAGTGGCGGCATAGCTTAGTTGGTTAGAGCGTTCGGTTCATACCCGAAAGGTCATAAGTTCGAATCTTATTGCCGCTACCACTATTTTGAGGGCCTTTAGCTCAGTTGGTTAGAGCGCCCGGCTCATAACCGGTAGGTCCGGGGTTCGAGTCCCTGAAGGCCCACCATCCTTAAAATAGGAAGCTGAAGGAAAATTTAATAATATGGTGGGTATAGCTCAGTTGGTTAGAGCGCTAGATTGTGGCTCTAGAGGTCGTGGGTTCGATTCCCACTATTCACCCCATATTTCGGCGACATAGCCAAGTGGTAAGGCAGAGGACTGCAACTCCTTTATCATCGGTTCAAATCCGGTTGTCGCCTCCAGTTAAAGCTCTAGTGATTTGATGAATCATTGGAGTTTTTTGTTTTATATACATATTGATTTTTTTAATAGGTATTATTATAATGGTAGAGGAAAAACAGTAGTTTATTTTTTATTTTGCATCCATAGCTCAGAGGATAGAGCTGCAGTTTCCTAAACTGTGAGTCGGAGGTTCGAATCCTCTTGGATGCGCCAATTTTAAACGATAAGATAAATGTGTTAATTGGATTACATTTGTCTTATCGTTTTTATGTGATTTTTTTATCTTATAATATTTTAATTGTTATATGTTGATTTAATAAAATTAAATGGTATGTTATTTAAAGTAATACTATTTCAATAGTCTTATTGTGTAAATTTCATATAGAGATATTATGAATTAAGTTAGTATAATTAGGTTGTTTTAGAGCTAGTTTTAATGTTTAATCAATTCAAAGTATGGATTAATTTTGTTTATCAAGTTATTATTACAAAATTTTCGGATACAGTTGAGGTAGGTTTTATTTATATTAAAGAGTTGTTACTAAAAGAATGGTTTTGCTCCTTTTTTTGTACTAAAAGTTATATAAAAATAATCTAAAATAGGGTATAATAAAGAAATATCTGACCACATATTTTATGATAAGGATTTATTTAGGAGGGATTTATTGGTGTCAGAGAAAAATAATAAAGGTATTCATATGAATATTTCTTATATGATGAAGTTATTCATGGTTGGGACATTGTTAATGCTGATCTCTTATTTGTTTGTAGGTTTCCATATTGTTATTTTGTTATTGCCTGCAGTTGTTTTACTTGCTACTGTTTCTATAGGAGTTGTATATGGGGTGCTTTTCGTAGCATTATTGATCGGATTTTCGCTTTTGTTGCAGCCCGTGGTTATTTATCAAGTTGTCGCATTGTTTTCGATTATGGGGCTGTTATTAGGAGAAGGAATAAGAAAAGGTTGGTCATCAGATAAAGCTATTTTTGCAACTACTTTTTTTGCAGTGATGGTTGTAGCAGTTTTTAGCTTCACTTATTTTCGTCTTACAGGACTTAGATTGACTGACGGTTTGGTTTTGGAATATAAAAAAATGTTTGAAACAAACCCGGAATTATTATCTCAAATTCGTGAATCTTTTAATGTATCAGATGAAATGATCATTTCCGAATTGTTACTAAAAATGAGATTGTTTTTACCGATAGCAACTTTTATGGGTATTTTGTTCACATCATCCGTAAATTATTTTGTAGGGTCATTCTTTTTGAATCGGAGTATAAAATCCAAAAAATATCCTGTTTTTATGGAATTCTGTTTACCCGGACATCCGAATTTTGGAATAGGCCTAATATTTTTGACAGGATATATTTTTGGAAAATTACAAATTGCGTATTCTTATAATATATCCGTTACCATGATGTATCTTGCTTTCATTTTGTTGTATTTACAAGGAACTGCAAGTGTCTTGTACTGGTGTAGAAAAAAATTCAATGTTATTTTTGGGAATGTGATGTGGATATTATCTTGTATCTTTGCACCATGGGTTGTTATATTTATTGGTTTTTTTGATACCATGTTTCGTCTAAGAAAACCGGATACAGGAGGGATAAGATGAAAATTGAATGGAAGATTTATAGGGTTTATCTAATATCAATGGTTTTTTTTGCGGTTATGTTTCTACAATACAACTACTATATATCGATATTAGCAGTATTTTTTATTATTGTCCTCTATTTTTGGAATAAAAAAGAGTTGCAGAAACAAAATTTAGAATGGACACAATATATTGAAACATTATCTTTGAATATGGATTATAGCACAAAGCAAGCTATTACGAATTTACCGATTCCACTATGTATGTGTAAGGTAGATGGAGTCATTACATGGTATAATAAGAAGTTTTCTGATATTGCAATGAAAAAGGGGCTTTTAGGTACAAATATCAGTAAAATTTTTGAACAAATTGATTTATCTGATGTAGCTCTTAATGGAGAAAGAGAGACTACTTTTTTAGAAGTAGATTCTCATAAATATAGAATTGTATATTACGTAGTGAAAACATCAAAAAAAGATAGTGGCATGGTAATGTTGTATTTTATTGATGAAACAAATTACGAACGGTTGGTAGAAGAGTACCAAAATACGAAAACAGGAATTATTTTAGTTCAGGTAGACAGTTTTGATGAAGTGCTTGATAATGTAGAAGACTCTAATAGACCGGTTTTGGAAGCAACTGTAGAGAAAAAACTTAAGGTGTGGGCTGAAAATTACGGTGCAACTATTGTAAAAATAAATAAAGATCATTACTTTGTATTAGTTGATGAACAGAATCTGCAGTCAATGGAAGATAATAAATTTTCTATTTTAGATGAAATTCGTTCGATTGATGTTGGAAATACTTTGCCGGTAACACTTTCTCTAGGTATTTCCGGTAGAGTGGATACCATTTCTCAAACACACGAGATTGCAAGCTCTGCTTTAGATATGGCATTGGGACGTGGAGGAGACCAGTGTGTTATCAAAAGAAATGGAAGATTCACATTCTATGGTGGAAAATCTAAGGCAATTGAAAAGAAGACAAGGGTAAAAGCAAGAATGGTTTCTTATGCTCTAAAAGACTTGATAGAAGCATCTGATCGTGTTCTAATTATGGGACATACGTACCCTGATTTAGATGCATTGGGGGCTGCTATTGGAACCTTTGGTATTTGTAGAATCCTTGGTAAGACTGCAAATATTGTCTTGGAACATTCAAATGCTTCGATTGATATTTTATATGATAAAATAAAACAGGATGACTTCATGGGAAATGTGTTTGTAAATCATGAAAGAGCGAAGAGAATTTGTCAAAATCATGATAGAGTCCTTGTTGTAATTGTAGACACAAACAAACCGATGTTGACAGAATATCCCGACTTGATTCATCTTTGTGATAGGGTGGTTTTAATCGATCACCATAGAAGAGGTGTAGAATTTATTGATGATGCAGTGCTAGTTTATCATGAAACGTATGCATCTTCCGCTTCAGAGATGGTTACAGAAGTGATTCAGTATATTGCAGACAAACCAAAACTACGCACATTAGAAGCAGAAGCTCTTTTGGCCGGTATTATGTTGGATACTAAGAACTTTTCTTTTAAGACAGGAGTCAGAACATTTGAAGCAGCAGCATTCTTGAGAAAATGTGGTGCTGATACTGTAGAAGTAAAATCTTTTTTTCAAGGAGATGTGGATAGTTATATGAGGATTGCAGAGATTGTCAAAAATGCAAAAATTATTGATGGCAGAATTGCAATTTCATATTGCGAAGAAAGATTATCGGATTCTAAATTGATTGCAGCTAAGGTAGCAGATGAATTGTTGAATATCAAAGGAGTAATTTCTTCATTTGTAATTACCAAAAACGAGTCGGATGTGATTCAAATTAGTGCTCGTTCACTTGGAAAGATGAATGTTCAAATTATTATGGAAAAACTTGGTGGTGGTGGACATATGGATACAGCAGCAACACAACTCCAAGATGTTACATTAGAAGAAGCAATGGATCGTTTAGAAGATAGTGTGATGGAATATTTGAATGAAGAGGAGAATGAGAAATGAAAGTTATATTGTTAAAAGACGTAAAGGGAACCGGAAAAGCAGGAGAATTGAAAGAAGTTAGTGACGGATACGCAAAAAACTTCCTGTTTAAGAAAAATTTAGCGATAGAAGGAACAAAAGGAAATGTAAATGATTTAAATCAAAAGAAAGCTGCAAAAGAACATGGCGATAAGGTTGCAGAAGCAGAAGCAAAAGAAATAAAAGATCAATTGAAACAGAAAGGGATTGTAATAAAAGCAAAAGCAGGGGAAGGAAAATTGTTTGGATCTATCACATCAAAAGATATTTCAGATCAAATGAAAAAAGAATTAAATATCGATGTGGATAAGAGAAAAATTCTTTTGAAAGAACCAATTAAAGAGCTGGGAACAACCATTGTAGAAATTAAATTACATTCTAGAGTAACAGCAGAATTAAACGTAACGATTGAAGCTTTAAATTAATGAGAAACGGATGCATTGCATCCGTTTACATAACTTTAGAAAGGAGGTTGTAATTAAATGGAAGGGAAAATGATACCATATTCCTTGCAGGCGGAACAATCAGTATTAGGCAGTATTTTGTTATCAAAAGACGCTATTGTGATGGTAACGGACATTATTACAGAGGAAGATTTTTACAAAGAGTTTCATCAAGAAATTTTCAAGGCAATGTTGCAGTTAAATAAAAAGGCTGAGCCGATTGATTTAATTACACTTCTAGATAAATTGGGAAAAGATGATTTATCTCCGGAACAAATCACATACATTACCGATTTAACTTCTGTACCGGATTTTACAGATAATATTATCAGTTATGCAAAAATTGTAAAAGAAAAATCTATGCTTAGATCTTTAATTCAAGCTTCTCAAAATATTATCGAAAAAAGTTACCGAGAAGAAATCGAAGTAATGGATATTTTAAACTATGCTGAGAAACAAGTCTTTGATGTTGCACAAGAACAAAATATTACAGGATTGATATCAATCGATAACATTATGTTGAGCAAATTTGATTCTTTGGAACGATTAGCGAAACATAAAGGAGATTTGACCGGAATTACTAGCGGATTTACTGATTTAGATCGAAAGACCAATGGATTTCAATCAACGGATTTAATTTTAATTGCTGCAAGACCTTCTATGGGTAAGACAGCATTTTCTCTGAATTTAGTAGCGAATGCTGCGATTAAGGGAAATGCCTCTGTAGCTGTATTTTCTTTGGAAATGAGTAACGAACAATTAGTGGATAGAATGATTGCAGCTAATGCTCAAGTCGAGTTATCCAGTATCCGAAATGGTGTACTGAAAGATAAAGAATGGGAAAAAGTGGCCAATGCGATGGGGTTATTATCATCTCAAAAAATTTATATTGATGATACTGCAGGATTGAATATGGTTCAGTTGCGTACAAAATGTAGAAGATTGAAGATGGAAAAGGGACTGGATATGATTGTGATAGACTATCTTCAATTGATGGAAGGAGATTCTAAGACAGAGAACCGACAACAAGAAATATCAAAGATTTCGCGTTCTCTTAAAATTATGGCAAAAGAGTTGGAATGTCCTGTGATTGCACTGTCACAGTTATCAAGAGCACCCGAACAAAGGTCGGATCATCGTCCTATGTTATCTGATTTGAGAGAGTCGGGAGCAATCGAACAAGATGCGGACATGGTTATGTTTTTGTATCGTGATGAAGTATATGACAAAGATACAATGGATAAGAATAAAGCAGAAATAATTATTGCAAAACATAGAAATGGAGAAATTGGAACTGTTGATTTGACATGGTTAGGACAGTTTCAGTTATTTCATAATGCACCTCGTCACGATATGAATTTATAATAGAAGAGGGATACTATGGTACTTTTTGGAAAAAATGTGAGGTTGTCTCCTATGCAATTAGAAGATGTAGAAAAAATGATATCGTGGGAGAAACATGAAAATATACTATTTGCTGATTATAATTTCCCACAGTGGTCTAAGAAAGAACAAGAACAATGGTTTTTGAGTAAGACAAGCGGTACGAAACAATGCTTTTCGATTTTTGACAGAGAAGGAGTTTTGATTGGATATATTTCACTTAGAAAGGTAAATCCACTGTTAAAAACAGGAGAAATAGGCATTTTACTTCGCCCTTTGGCAATTGGAAAAAATTATGGAAGGGATGCATTACGAACTTTTTTGAAATGGGCGACTAAGTCCGGAAATTTCCGAAAATTAAAACTGACAGTTGCCCGATATAATGATAGAGCAATTGCTTGCTATCAATCTGTAGGATTTGTATTAAAAAGGAAATTCTTCAGCTATTGTTACAATGATCAAATTGTTCCGTTTGAAATAGACGGATGGGAAAAAATTGCTCCTTACTTTAAATATAGTGGGAGTCATCTTTTTGTTCAATACTATGAAATGCAGATTCATAGAGATCAGATTCTGTATTGATCTTAACAAAGAGATATCATATGAAGTTTTATGTTAAAAATAGTGAAGTAAAGGAGTATTCGAGTATGGCAAATTTATCGTCATGGGCATTTATTATGGCGTTGTTTACATTATTATCAAAAGCGCTTGGATTCTTTCGAGAAGGGTTTATGGCTTGGAAGTTTGGAGCGAGCTCATTCACAGATGCATTCATTATTTCGTGGAATATTCCACTTGTTATTTTTGGAGGTGTCGCGACATCTATTTTGACTTGTTATGTTCCAATGTATAATCGAGTAAAACAACAGGGGAAAGAACAGGTAGATAGATTTAACAGTAATCTCATCAGTATTGTATTTTTGGTATCTGTATTGATTATTGTGGTTTTTACAGTATTTGATGAAAAAATTATCACTACTTTCTTTATTCGAAAAGAAAAAGTTGAAACAGTACAATATGCTTTGAAATTCACCAAAATTATGATTTGGTCCATGTTGTTTCTGGGGATATCCTTTATTTTGCAGGGATATGTTCAAGTGCATGAAAAATTTACTATTGTCGGTTTGATGGGAATTCCGCTCAATCTGTTTATTATCCTTGGTATTTTCTTAGCAACACAAGAACATTATTATTTTCTTTCATTGGGAGTCTTGATAGGATATGCATTCTATATTCCTTATTTTGGTATTCCGGCATATAAAAATGGATTTCGATACCATCCTATGTTGGACTTTCGGGATGAAAATGTACGAAAAATTTTACTATTGATTATTCCGGTGTTTTTAGGAAGAATGGTATTTGATATCAATTTAATGGTAGATAGATATCTTGGTTCCGGATTAGCTACTGGAACAGTTACTTGTTTAAACAATGCGTATAAAATAAATCTGTTAGTCAATAGTGTAATAGTAACATCTATCGGTACAACTATTTTTCCAAGATTGGCAAAACTCACCAAAGAAGGAGATTTAACGGCAGTAAAGAAAACTCTTCATACCAGTTTAGGCAGTATGTCCATTTTTTTGATTCCAATTGCATTAGCTATGGTAGTATTGGCAAATCCAATTGTATCAGTGGCATTCGGTAGAGGTGAATTTACCGCTGAGAAAGTTGTGATTACTGCTCAGGCGATGCAATTTTACTGTATCAGTATAATTTCTTTAGGTTGGAGACAAATTATAGAGAAAGTATTTTATGCGATGGAAGATACTAAAACTCCAATGATTAATTCCATCATTTCTATTGTAGTAAATATTGTTTTGAATCTTATTTTGATTCGTTTTATGCAACATAGAGGTCTGGCACTTGCAACAACAGTTTCTTCCGTTTTGACAGCAATGTTATTTTTTGTGAATCTACAGAAAAAAATTGGAAACTTTGGAGGAAGAAAGTTATTTGAGTCTTTCTGTAAAACAGGAATAGCTGCGTTTGTGATGGCATTTGTGATGAAATTGATGTTAATGTTCACAAGCTCAGTGATTCACTCTGTAGCAATCAACTTGATAGCTGCAAGTATTGTAGGAATGCTAGTGTATTACGTAATGTTACAAATGTTAAGAGTGCATGAATTGACCGTAGCAGTAGAAATGATTCAAAGAAGATTAAAAAAATAGAGTATAGACTATTTTTTATGTAAAATAAAAATTGACTATTTTGATAAGAAGTAGTACGGTATTAGTAAATTTGATGAAATTTTATTCAAAAATTGTAATTAGTTTTTATTATGATAGTAACGTACTTTGTTGTAAAGTAAAAAGAATATTTCGTAAAAAATGAATAACTGAACAAGTTTCAAACGTATGATAAAGTCAAGTTGTGTTCCAACCAATTTCTATTTGGAAATAAGGATAAACTCCGAAAATATCACAAATTATGGAAGGACGATAAGATTAAATATATTAGAGTAGTATGTTTGAAAGATGGGGGATGTACGGATGGTATTAATGGGTGCTACAGTAAATGCAATTGCTATTGTTTGTGGGACAATATTAGGTCTCATCCTTAAAAAAGGAATTCCTTCTAAAGTAAGTGATACCGCTATGCATGGTTTGGCATTGATTATCTTTTATTTGGGAATTACCGGTGCAATGAATGGGAAACATTTAATTGTTGAAATCATATCAATAGTTATTGGTGCAGTGATTGGAGAATGTCTTGATTTAGATCATCAGATGGTTCGATTAGGAAATTTTATGGAGAAGTTATTTCGTAGTAAAAAAGAAGATAGCTCCATTTCTAAGGCATTTGTTGTGTCAAGTTTGTTCTTTTGTGTAGGAGCAATGGGAATTGTCGGCGCTTTGCAAAGCGGTCTATCTATGAATCATCAAACACTTTATGCCAAAGCGTTGATTGATGGTATTGTAGCATTGATTATGACAACTACACTTGGATTTGGTGTAGCATTATCATCCGGTATGGTTTTTTTGTATGAGGGGATTATTTCGTTGATGGCACAAGGAATCTCACCATATTTAACAACAACAGTAGTTAATGAAATTAGTTGCATAGGAGCAATTATATTGCTTGGAGTATCATTTAATTTATTAAACCTTACTAAGATAAGAATTATGAATTTAGTGCCTGCGGTATTTGTTCCAATTGTTTTATTTTTGTTTATCCATTAGTAGAGATTACTAGTTCTGAAACAAAGAAGATAACATGAAAAGAGTTGATTGAATGAAAAAGGAGAGAAATCTATTGAATAAAAAAATAATACTTGGGATCATATCTATGTTGTTTTGTGCAATGATATTGTCAGGATGTGAACAAGAACAAACGAAAACTTTTACACAAACAAAAAATGGAATTACCTTAGAAATGGAATATACGTATAAAGGAGACACTGTTCTTCAACAAAAAGCAACAAACACTATGCCTTATGCTATTTTTCCGGTTGAAAACAAGGAAGATATTCATTTCTTGTTAGACAGATTGTCAGAACCGTATCAAGGGATAAATGGAGTGGAACAATCGATTGATTATCAAGAAAAACAAGCAGTGGAAACTGTAATAGTAGATTACAGAGAGTTGGATTTTGATGTTGCAAAAGGAGTTGACAGCATTTTTACGGATGGAGTAGATTCAGATAATAAAGTAAGCATGCAAGCTGTCGAAAAGTGGTTATTAGAAAAAGGCTTTGAAGAAATTAAGTAATAAAACAAATGAGAGAAAAAAGAAGTGTATTGGAAACAATATGTTCTTTTTGTATCAGAAGAAAACACCGGAATTTATAACATGAGATCTGAAAAATCAAGAGAGGTAAGGGTAAGATAGTAGATTGTGATAAAAAATATGACTTGATTACGATTAGTTCAAAGTGAAAAGATATCGTTACAGTCATTTAAATAGCTGAGTTTGTCAGTAAAAGCGAGCTGAACACAAGGACTGAAATTGTGATACAACGGAATAGGGATACCATGTTTGGGGGAGGATGCTATGAGAGAAAGACAAAATAAAACAAAAGAAATGTTGTACTTATGCATTGTGATTGCTCTTATTCCATATTCATTTATTGCTCTATATTGTGATGCAATGATGAAACATGTTTCAATGATAGGTTATGGATTTGCCATATTTTGTGGAACAGTACTATTAAAAGCAATCCATACGATAAAAGAAAGGTTTTTGGTGTTTTGTCTCAGTATATGCTCATTACTAGAGTCTTATTTTTTGACGAAGCATTTTTTAGGAGAAGAGTGGAATTATTACTTCAAGCCTTTTACTGCATCAGATATTGCATTAGGAATGATGATTTTGTTCCTGACAATTCAATTTATGATGTTGATTTCAAAAATTAAAAGAAAAAATTTATAATAAGAAACAGTAAAGAGTGAATCCGAATTCTCGGGATATTCGGTAAGAGAAAGATAGGACTGAAAATCTTAAGATTTGTCGTTTGCGGTGAAGTACAGATTGGATTAGAATTCAATAAAAAAGCATGGAGGATAACATTGCAGGAAAAAAAGATACAAACAATAAAGCAAACAACTGTTCCAAAGATAAATTATCAAATTGAATTGGACAAAATTATTCGAGAGATAGAACAAACAGAAAAAATTCCGACACTTCTGTTGCATAGCTGTTGCGGTCCTTGTAGCAGTTATGTGTTGGAATATCTTTCAAAGTATTTTGAGATTACAGTATTTTATTACAATCCGAATATTTATCCTTCTCAAGAGTACTGGTATCGAGTGGAAGAACAGAAAAAAATTATTGAGTTAACAGATGCAAAGAATCCGATTCGTATGATAGAAGGAAAATATGAGGTTGAGAAATTTTATAAAATGGCAGAGGGAATGGAACATCTTCCGGAAGGTGGAGAACGTTGTCATAAGTGTTATGAGATGAGGTTGAGTGAGGCGGCAAAACTTGCAAGCTCCAATCATTTTGATTATTTTACAACAACTTTGACCATCAGCCCACACAAAAATTCTCAAGTTTTGAATCGAATTGCACAAAAAGTAGGACAAGAATACGGAGTAACACCTCTTCCGTCAGATTTCAAAAAGAAGGGCGGATACAAAAGGTCATGTGAGATAACAGAGCGGTATGGAATGTATCGTCAAGATTATTGCGGTTGCGAATTTTCGATGGAACGATTAAAGAGAAAAGAATCTGAAGAAAGCAAAAAAACCGATGAATAAGGAAGTACCTTTGTTCATCGGTTTTTTAGAATATTTTCAGTGAGGTTATATTCAGTTTTAGGAAACTATCCATTCTTTTTTTGAAAAGTTGGAAGTTTATTTTTGAAAAGTCTTGAAATTATTTTTGAGCAGGATGGAAATTCCTACGAAATAGTGTAGCGAGGCAAGAATACGCAAATGAGTAAGCCACATCGGGTGGCTCAGGACATAAGCACTTCTTGGTCGAAACCATACCGTTGTCAAAAAAACACCAAGCCCAAACTGAATAAAAAAAATCATCAGTGAGAGCAACAGCTTTGTTTTTTGTTTCGTCATATTTTTGATAAACAAATCGGTAAGAACAAATAATGTGAATATCAAAAGGTACAACGATGTGACAATTACGACGGAGATGGTTTCATTTTGAATATATTTTGAGATAAAAAACCCGTATAACAATAAATTGAGACCGGCAAGAGAACCGAGTGTAAAAGGAGATATTCTTTTATTTGTCATTTCTATTCCTCCATTTTTATACTTAATAGATATATCATAAAAGCAATGGTACTATATATCATAATCATTTATAGTAAGAAAAAAATTGATATGAAAGGATATACGTCAACCATTTTGTACAATTAGACAAATAAGAAATGTTGGAATCACTTCTTAAAAGTTTCATTGGTTATTTTTTCCTGTTAGTAAAATGAGAAAGCAACAAGATGATAAAAGCAAGTATACTTAATACAACAAAAATAGAAAGCATGCCTTTGTACATAATGGATAATGAAATGAAAAAATTTTCAAGCATTAACGATTCCTCCTATAAATACATTCTAATCAGATTTAAGATAACGCCACCGGCAACAACAGAACCTATTTGACCTGCTACATTTGCACCGATTGCATGCATAAGCAAATGATTGGTCGGATCTTCCTGAAGGGCCATTTTCTGTACGACGCGCGCAGACGTTGGAAAAGCTGAGATACCTGCTGCACCAACCATGGGATTACATTTTTCTTTACAAAAGAGGTTTAATAATTTTGCAAGCATAATCCCACCGATGGTATCGAATATAAAGGCAAATAGACCAATTACCATAATCAATAGAGTGTCTAACGAAACAAAAGCTTCAGCTCTCATAGAAAAAGAAATGGTAATTCCAAGTAATAAGGTAATCAAATTTGCTAAAGATGTGCTTGCTGTTTCAGTCAATCCTTGTAATACTCCTGATTCTCGAATTAAATTTCCGAACATCAGAAAACCGACAAGTGAAACACTCATAGGAGCAACCATACCTGCTACAATTGTAACTACGATTGGAAATAAAATTTTCGTCTGTTTACTCACTTGTTTCGGATTGTATTTCATGGGTATACGGCGTTCTTTTTTTGTTGTAACAAGTTTGATGGCAAATGGTTGAACAATTGGAACAAGTGCCATATAAGAATAGGCAGCTACTGCAATTGCACCCACATATTTTGAATGAAGTATTTGGGAAACCAAAATGGAGGTTGGACCGTCGGCGGCACCGATGATACCGATAGAAGCAGCATCTTTCAAATCAAACCCCAAGAGTGTAGATAGAGATAATGCAAAAAAGATTCCGAATTGTGCCGCAGCTCCAAATAATAGCATTTTCGGGTTGGATAGAAGAGGACCAAAATCAATCATTGCTCCGATTCCGATAAATAAAAGCAAAGGTAATGCCTCTGAAGATTCAATTCCAATATGGAATAACCATTCTATAATTCCGGTGACTTGACCGATTCCGTTTATATTTTGATTGATTACTCCAGTAAACGGAAGATTTACCAAAATAGCACCAAATCCCATTGGAAGTAAAAGTGCCGGTTCGAAATCTTTTTTTATTGCAAGATAGATGAGCAAAAAACCGATTCCATACATTACGAGTTGTTGAGGAGTAATACTTAATATTCCTTGATATAAAAAATCCATAAAATAAAATTCCCTTCTCTTTCATTTAAAAATGTAATTTAATTAGAATTACTGTTGTTGTATTATAAAAATATACCCTTAATGATGGCATATACAATCACTGTTTGTCAATTATTCTGAATTGATTTGAAAAGAATATGATAGTGTTAGGTTATAATTACAATATACTATATGAGGTCTCAAATGATAAAAAGAAGATTGAGGTTTTAGATAAGGTGGGATATACTTTTAGTAACAGTGAGTGAGAAATAATTTTATGATAGATAACGGAGGATTTATGGGCAAAATTAAAAGAGTATATATTTGCAAAGAGTGTGGGAATCAAACGACATCTTGGTATGGAATCTGCCCCAATTGTAATTCTTATGCATCGTTGGAGGAAAAAGAAGTAAAGGCAAGTGAACTTAAGAAAAGCAAGAGAACAGCTAAAGATGCACCATCTTCTTTATCAATGCCATTATCTAAGGTGGAGTTTCAAGATGAAAGGAGATTTTCCACTACAATAGAAGAATTGGACAGAGTGTTAGGGGGAGGAATTGTAAAAGGCTCATTGGTTTTGGTTGGAGGAGAGCCGGGAATCGGTAAGTCAACATTGTTATTGCAGGTGGCACATCATATCAGTAGACAAAAGAAAGTATTGTATTTTTCAGGAGAGGAGTCTACACAACAAATCAAACTTCGTGCAGAGCGACTGTTTGAGGAAGACTGTGATATGTATTTATGTAACAGTAATGAATTGGAACAATTGGAATCAGAGATAGAATCCTATCATCCTGACTTTGTTATTGTAGATTCTATTCAAACTATTTTCTCCAGTGAGATAGATTCTATTCAAGGTTCTGTTTCCCAAGTAAAAGAAGTAACGGCACGTTTGATGGAACTTGCAAAGAAAAGACAGATTAGTATCTTTTTAGTAGGTCATGTTACGAAAGAGGGCTATATTGCAGGACCAAAAGTATTAGAGCATTTGGTGGATACAGTTATTTATTTCGAGGGAGAACGGTACCATTCTTACCGTATGATTCGTGCAGTCAAAAATCGTTTCGGCTCGACCAATGAACTTGGGATGTTTGAAATGACAAACAAAGGATTGGTACAGATATTAAATCCGTCTGCAATGTTATTGAGCGAAAAACCACAGGGAGAATCAGGTTCTGTGATTGTAGCAACAATGGAGGGAAGCAGACCGATTTTGGTGGAAGTACAAGCGTTAGTATCAGTAAGCAACTTCTCCGTTCCAAGAAGAACAGCAACAGGAGTTGATTTTAACAGAGTGAATATGTTGTTAGCTGTTCTTGAGAAAAAAGTTGGGTTAAAACTTCAGAATCAAGATGTATATATCAATCTGACCGGAGGATTTCAAAATAATGAACCATCTATTGATTTGGGAATTGTTTTGGCAGTGGCATCTTCTTATAAAGGCACCCCGATGGGAGAAGATACCGTTGTGTTTGGAGAAGTAGGATTGACTGGAGAAATCAGAAGTGTTCAAAATGCTGCTAAGCGGGTTACTGAGGCGAAGAAACTGGGATTTCGTAAAGTAATTCTTCCAAAAAATAATTTGAAGGAATGTATGACTGATGGAATTGAGTTAGTTGGAATCAGACATGTTTTTGAACTGTTTCGAAAAACGAAATAAATACGATTTAGACTTTGTAAAAAAATTAGGAATATAGTGTGAATAGAGTATATTACATATTTTTTTCAAAACAAAGTGAAATCAAATAGAAAGCAATGAATATTATTGTAAATTTAGAAAACTTTTACTATAATAATGAGTAGATATATTTATTCCTATAAATATATGAGAATGAATAAATGAACTTACGGGAGGAGACAGTTATGAAAAAAAGAATGGCATTTTTTTTGGCGGGATGTATGGCATTAGCGACTATGGTTGGCTGTACACCGGCACATAAGTCCTATATGGAAGAAACAAAGAAAGTTTCAAATTGGGAATCAGTTGAAACTACAGGTAAGTTAAGTTTGGATATTACAGTTCCTGGTATAATTTCAGAAGAAGGAGAGGCTATTGCACCTACACAAGAAAAGACACATATCGATTTTGACATAAAAGGATATAATTTGAATGAAAAAGGCAAGAAACAAAAAGGTTATGTTCTTTTGAGCGGAAAAGATGATAAAGGTAAATTCCAATTGAAAGACGTAAAAATCTTTGTAGATGGAACTGATGTATATATCAGCAAAAATTATATGGAAGATATTATGAAATATTCTAGAAATGGTGAACTTCCAAAACGAGTAACTGATTTAAAACAACAATATATTCTTATTTCTAATGATTTGGATAGTGTGTTCAAAAATGTTACGATAGGTCCTGACACGTCAGGTATTATGGAAGCTTATATGGATACAATGATGAATTCTGAAAAGCGCGACAAGCTGTTTACTAAAATAGGAAAAGTGTTTGATTTGGTAGATTTTAATCTTCCTATGAAAAAAGAAGGACAATCAACCTATACAATGAAATTAAACTCTGATGAACTTATTGAGATAACAGCAAATTCTCTTGATAAAGCTGTGATGAACTTAGAAAAGATTATAAAAATTATGGATTTGAAAGATTTGTCTCTTGAAAAAGATGAAATAGCTGAATTTCAAAATGCGTATGTAAATGATGGCGTCAAAGATGAGATTATGGCAATTGTTCCTAAAGCAAAAACATTATTAAAAGGAAGTTATTTGAATACAAAAGAAACATTTGAAGAAGATCATTACAAAAGTGAAATGGAACTTAACATTTTTGTGAATGATCCGTCAAACTTCAAAATGAATACAAAAATAAATACGGAATCTAAAAAAGCTGAAAAAAGAGAAGTGAAGGTACCAACAAGAGCAGAATCAATTTCCTTAGAAGATTATATGGAATTATATTTGCCTCCTGTGAAAGATACGATTGAATTAAATACGAAAACAAATGTATTGAGAAGTGAAAAGACCGGAACACAAGTGAAATTGAAAACAATCAAAAATGGTGAAGGAGAAGTCATGTATGAATTTGCTCCAATTATGAGAAGTTTTGGAGTACAGTATGGATACGATCAAAAAGTACACCAAGTATATTATGTTGACAATGGTGTGAAGGAGTATGTTGAAGACATCATAGAAAAAAACGGTATTTCTTATATTTCAACCGGAAGCATAGACTATCGTTGGGTAAGTGACATGATCTCAGAGGATGATGGAGTCATATACCGCTACGTGATAAGAGAAGCAGAATAAGGACAAAATAAATTGAAATCAAAAAACTATCTGATTTAATCAGATAGTTTTTTTCAGGAGATAATATTGAGGAATTTTGAAGTAGGCGTGAAATACAGATAGATGGTATCAGATGGTAAGAGTATGATTTGTATAAATTGGTTAATTGTAAAATGAAAATGAACTAAAAAAATTCCATAGAAAATCACATT
>NZ_DBHIIC010000031.1:0-7192 GCF_057248345.1 Filifactor sp.
TCCGATCTTCTGTAGAAAAATTTGTTCCAATTTCTCTACAGATCTTGTGTTTATTGTTACATTCGTTTTGAATTATTTTTATCGCTAATAGGATTATTTTCTACATCGTGTTGATCATGGTGCAAGATTTTTAATCGATATACACTATAGCCTATGAAAGCAAAATTTACCAATATGATAAGCACTCCATAAATCACTCTCATGTGTGTAATCAATACAGCACTTGCTCCTAAGATAGCACTTGCTGAATACAAAACCAACACCGTTTGCCTTTGGCTAAGCCCTTTAGCCAACAATCTGTGGTGCAAATGTCCTTTATCTGCTTGCATAATCGGTTTGCCCGCCAATTTTCGTCGAATAATCGCAAATGTCGTATCGAAAATTGGAACTGCCAGCGACAGAACAGGAACAATGACCGCAATCAATGTGGTACTCTTTACGGTTCCCTCAATTGCCATAACAGACAAAATAAACCCTAAGAACAACGAACCGGTATCTCCCATAAAAATCTTTGCAGGGTTGAAATTGTGTGGCAAAAAACCAATGCTTGCACCTGCCAAACAAAGGAAGATAGTAGCATAGTTGTAATATCCGTAAATAAGTGACACTGTCGCCAAAGTAAGTGCTGCAATCGATGAAATTCCGGCAGCCAAACCATCCAAACCGTCAATTAGATTGATACAGTTAGTCACTCCCACAATCCACACAATACTGATTGGCACTCCCCAATAACCGAGCCAAATGAGACGTCCGTTGATCGGATTTGCAATATAATCAATCTGTACTCCACTATACACTACGATTCCGGCACAAATAATCTGAATAATCAATTTCAATTTTGCGCTTAAATCTCCAATGTCATCAAAAACTCCCATCACCAATATGATGCTTGCTGCAAACAGGATAGAGATCAACTCTCTATGTACTCCACAAAAAATCAACGTACTCACCATAAAGGCTATCGCAATCCCCATTCCACCCAATCGTGGAATCGGTTTGGTGTGTACTCTTCGATTATCCTTCGGAATATCAATTGCACCGATTAGATGTGCAAATTTGATTACGAAAGGAGTTATCAAATAACATACCAAAAAAGCTGTTAGAAAACTTAATATCATTTTTATCGCTGTCAAATATGTTCACTCCTGATTTTCCAAAATAAATGAGATTTTCTTCCATACTGTTACCTGATAGAAACAGATTTCTTGTGAAAAACTGTCCGTATGTCGTTGAATGATAGTCATTTGAGTTCAAACGCAATCAAAATTTGGAACGGAAACTGTAGGTGCAACAACCACATTCTCCCTTTCAACATCCTTTGGGCAACACCATCATTATATCACAATATCATAAAATCTCAATATTGGATAAGTTTTTATACTGCGCTTTATCACAAATTGACTCCTAATGAATCAAGTCAATCTGACTTCCTTTGTCTTTTTCATAACTGACAATAATTTTATTCGGAATGGTGGATTTTAACTCTTCCACATGAGAAATAATACCAATCATACGATTTCTTCCTACAAGCTCTAACAGACAATCTACTGCACTCTGTAATCTGTCCTGATCCAATGTTCCGAATCCCTCATCAATAAACAAGGTGTCAATTTCAATCTGACCTGCCGTATTCATAATAGCATCCGACAAGCCGAGCGCCAACGCAAGAGATGCCAAAAAACTTTCTCCTCCGGAAAGCATTGCCGTACTACGTTTTTTCCCAATATTGCTATCCAATATTTCTAATTCCAGTCCTCTGTTTTTTCCTCCACCTTTGAAGTTATCCTCTTTTCGATACAAAGTGTACTGCCCATCCGTCATCTTATATAATCTCTGATTTGCATACATCAAGACTTCTTCAAAGAAGTACATCAAAACATAGGTTTCAAGCGTAGCTTTCATCGGATTTTCTCCACTGCACAATTGATATAGTTTGGCAAGATTCATTCGTTTTTGTGCATATTCTTCCTCTTGTGATAACACTTCACGAATTTTGCTCTCAAGAGCATGAATGGATTTATAGTGATGTTGTAATGTCTCTTTCACGCTCTGCAATTCCTCACGAACTTCTTCAAGAGAATGTATCTCTTTTTCCAAAGGTTCAATATCGATTGCAGTTTTGCTCTCCAAAGTCTGTTCCAATGTCTTGACTTCCACCTGTAATGCACGGTACTCTTCCAAAAACTGCTCTACCTTTTTCTTTTCTTGCTCCAAGACGGACTCTTCCATACAGTTTTTGCGGTAGATTTCCATATCAAAAAATTCCTGTGTTATCTTTCTTTCCCAGTCCTGTTTTTCTGTATGGTAACGTATGTTCTCCTCTTCTTGATACTGTTTCCATTCCGATACTTTAGTGCTGATTTTGGAATAAGCATCCGAACTTTTTTGAACTTCCGTTCGAATCTTCTCTATTGTTTCATGTATCTGTTTCTTTTCTGCCATCAATGTTTGTCTTTGAGATGTCATAAGTTGTTCATCAATGCCTTTGAGCTTTTCTTCCAACTCTGTTTTTAACTGTTTGTTGTGTTCTGAAGATACGGATAATTTTTCAGATTGAATCAGGATATTCTGCATCTTTGCTTGCCATTGTTCCATCTGTTCACGCTCATTCTTTTCCAATTCCCTTTTTTGTTTGTAATCTTCAGACTCTGTTTGTATCCGTAATCTAATCTGCTCCAATTGTTTCTTTCGATCCGAACAAGCTTTCCCGCAATTTTCATAAAAAACAAGTTCTTCCAACAGATTGCTGAACGGTCCGCCTTGAATGGACAGTTCTTCTTGTAACTGCAATACTTGTTCCCTTGAAGAAAACATGACATCCTCCAAATGTTTTTTCTCTGTTTGTTGAATCACCGTCTTTTCCTGAACTTCTTTGAGTTGCTCTTCCAAAGAGTTAATCTCCTCTTTGGTAAGAAAAGTCACCGCATGAATTAAATTAGGATGATGAATCGAACCACAAAGTGGACATTCTTTTCCCTCTTCCAAATCTCTCGCATACTCTGCTAAAAGAGATTGTTCAAATACTTTTTTCGCATCTTGCACCTTTTGATGTAACGAAACGAAATTCTTCTGATTGATATCAAGATTTTTTTGTAAATCGGTGAGATCTTGTTCTGTTTTTTCCATCTTTTTCAACTCTCGATAAATCAAACGATATTTATCCAGCTCCCACTCCGTCTTGCTTAACTCTTTTTCTGTGCGCAACAACTCTTCTTGCGATTTTTCCAATCTTTCTCCGTTTTTTTCAATCGAATGCAATACTTTTTCGCAATCTTTCAAAGAAGTTTCTATCTTGATTTTATCTTGCTCCAATTTCTTTTTCTGTGCTTCAAACTCTTTTTCTTGACGTAATATTTCTTGAAATCTTCTATACTGTTCTTCTTTTTGTTTCCATTCTTCTAACTCTTGAACCTTTTTTTCTTCTTCTTCACTCAAATATGGAATTTTCTTCGACTCTTTTTTTGCAAAAACACTCTTTTCTTCCCACTCTTTTTCTTGTTGAATCAACTGTTCCAATTCTTCATTTCTCTTTTGAATCCTATCTGAAACCAATTTCAATCGAACTTCTTCTTTATACAGAGAAAGTGCCTTTTCCGCCTGAATACAAGCATCTTTTCTCTCTTTCATTTCCTGTTCCAGTGGAATGAGTTTTCCCAATTCCTCCTGTTTCTGTTGAAATTGAGATAGCTGTACATTGTGTCGATTCGCCATAGAAATTCGATTTTTACAATCTTGATACTGCAGGTCAAATTTTTTCAAGGACTCTTCTATCTCTTCGGTTTTCTTTCTGTTTTGTTTTTGTTCTTGCACCATGTTTTCTAATGCTTTGGGATAAAATGTCGGTTCCAAGCTATTGTCCTTCAAAAATTCATGAATACAGGCACTCTCTTTCGCATCCAAAATAGAAACCAAGGCATTTACTTCATCTTCCATCTTTTCAAACTTCTTTTGAATCATAGAATATTTTTGTTTCACCTGTTCCAAAAATCTTTGGTAAGGCACCGTATCAAAAATTTTTCGTAAAATTTCTTCTTTTTCTTTGGAAGAAGCACTCAAAAATTTGCGAAACTCTCCCTGTGGCAACATTTCAATTTTAGTAAACTGATCCCATGTCAAGCCGGTCAATTCCACAATTTTTTCGTCAACCTCTCTCTTCGAGGTCATCACCTCATTTTCAAGATACAATACCACCTCTTCCGAAACGGTATCAACCTTTCCACGTGGCTTTTTCATCACCTGTCTTGGCTCTCGACGAATCCGAATGATTTTTCCGTTCTCTTCAAATTCAAACTCTACAAAAGTTTTATCATCCTCCGGTGAAAGATACTGTGAACGCAGTTCTTCTCCCTCACCACGATTTTGGCTACTGATTTTTCCATAGAGCGCAAAACAAATCGCATCAAAAATTGTCGTCTTTCCCGAGCCGGTTGCACCGGAAATAATAAACAGAGAACCTTGATCGAATTTGGTAAAATCGATAATTTGTGTATCTCGATAAGTAATAAATCCGGAAAGTGTCAGTTTAATTGGTTTCATCTTCTTCTCCTTCCAATGCCTTTAAAATCTCAGATACTTCTTCTTTCAAGGTGTCACTCATCTCTTCTTCATAATTCTCTTGATAAAACAGCTCCGCCATCTCCAAAACACTGTGCTTTCTGTTTGATGTCTTAGATAAAATTTGAGAAATTTCTTTCTCACGAAATACATAACGAAGTTCCATTGCATTTGGATAATATTGTTTCAATCTTCCCATTGCATCAGGCACCATATCTTCATCTTCCAAAATAAATCTCACAAAATCCTCTCGATGCAAGTCTTCCAATGCCTGTTCCATAATATCTTCAAACCTTCCCTCAATGCTACGAACATTTTTTTCTAACTCGACAGGAACTTCCTCTATTGTGATACTGCCATCTGCCTTCAAGTCAACAATTAAAATAACCTTTTGATGCTTTTCTTCTGAAAAAGAGTACTTCATCAATGTTCCGGGATAATGAACCTTATCCGTTCCAACTTTCTGTCTGCGATGCAAATGTCCCAACGCCGTATAATCAAACGAATCAAAACATTCCACCATTACAAATTCTTTTCCTCCGATGGATAAAGGTTTTTGAGAATCAATCTTTTCGTCCGACTCCTCCTCCGATTCAAAAATGGCATAACAATGTGCCAACGCAACACTCCTGATTCCCTTGCGTAATTCAATACGCTCCACCGTTTTTTTCATCGCATCGTCAAAACTTCGAATCTCGTCATCTTCCAACAAAGCTCTCACCTGTGCAACATCTGCAAACGGAATCAGATAAAAATCCACTTCTCCATAATCATCTTCAATTGTAATTCTCTTCGTTTCCTTTTTGTAAATTCCTTCGATATAGTAGTGAACCTGCTCCATCAAAGCATTTCCCGCCTCAAGTCGCTCAGCAGAGTCATGGTTTCCGGAAATTGCCAATACGGGAATATTTCTGTCAATCAAAATTTTTCTCAAAAACTGATGGTATAACAATATCGCCTCTTTCGGCGGAATACTTCTGTCATAAATATCTCCTGAAATGACAACTACCTCTACTTTTTTATCATCAATCACAGACAACACCTGTTTCAATACCTTTTCTTGTTCTCCAAGTAAGGAATATCCGTTCAATAACTTTCCAATATGTAAATCTGCTAAATGAAGTATTTTCATCTTATCGCTCCTCCATCATTTCTAACAAAGATATTCAAAAATCCTAGACACTCCCAAAATTTGATTTTGATTTTAAAATGAAATCTTCCTCTGTAAATTCCACTCTCAAACAAATGGTAATCATCTTACCATAAACCCACTGTTTATCATTCTTTCTTTTATTCCTGTTTCATCATATCATTTTTTAGATAATTTTTCCATTCCTCCACACGCTTCCTATTACTAATTGGAATCCTCCATTTTCAATCTTTCCTTTTTCTTCACAGATTGTCTTTTTCAATCTTTTGCTTACATCATCCATAGTTTACGCAACAGAATATTAAAAAAGGATATCTTCCTTACCAACCGGTTAAGAAAAATATCCTTCTCTGTTACTTTCTATATTGTATGTTACTTCCATTTGTTTTAGGAATCATGGATTGTAATCATCGCAAAAATCAACTTTTTAAATCCTGTTGTTTTGTATTTTTCACCATGTAGCCTACACTTTGAAAAATCATCTTTCGTATTCCTTATTGTTCGTCCGCTACAATGACTTCATATCCGTTTTTCTTGAAATTTGCAACTTCTTTGCCGATTCGATTCGGTTTTATTTTATAGATGGAAGCAATATTTCCCTGTTCAATTTTTTCATTTGCAATCGAAAGCGCTTTTTCATAGAATGAATCCTCAGCAAAAAGAATTGCATAAGTTTCTCCCTCTTGTGGCACGACAAAATTTTGGTCTTTTAAAATACCGATAATTCTCTCAAATCCAATCGAAAACCCTACCGCCGGAATACTCTCTTTGCTGAACTTGTTCAACAGTCCGTCATATCTTCCACCACCGGCAACAGCTCCTCCGAACTTTGGAGTCTCGATTTCAAAAATTGGTCCTGTATAGTATCCCATTCCTCTTACCAATGTGGCATCAAATTGAATCGGATAATACTTGGATACGATGGATATCAGAAGTTTCAAATCTTCTGCATATGGAGTTGTCAACTGTTCCAACGGTGTTGTTAAGTTTTCTAAAAAGCGTTTTACCGTCTCTTGCGCATAGCCTTTTTCTAACAGTTCTTTTACAACACCTTCTTCACCAATTTTGTCTTTTTTGTCAGCAGTGATACAAACTGTCTCAAAATCTTCTTCAGAAAATCCCGCATCTATCACTAAGTCTTTCAGGATTCGTCTATCATTGATTTTAATCACAAAGTCTTTGAATCCGATATTATACAAAGCTTTCGGAACAGTCAACATCAAATCAATCTCTGCATAAATACCCGGCTCTCCAAGTGTATCAATATCGCATTGAACAAATTGGCGATATCTTCCTTTTTGGTTTCTTTCAGCACGAAATACATTTCCCATTTGAAATGCTTTGAACGGTTTGGTCAATTCATTCATATTGTTGGCATAAAAACGGCTCAACGGTAAGGTTAAATCGAAACGAAGTCCCAAATCACTCAAATCATTCTCCGTCTGTGCGTTTGTCCAATCTAATTTTTCTCCTCTTTTTAAAGATAGC
>NZ_DBHIIC010000031.1:7202-16347 GCF_057248345.1 Filifactor sp.
TTTTTAAGACTTTAAATATCATTCGAAGGTTCTCTCCACCCTCACTGTTGGTCAAATTTTCCAAATTCTCAAGCATTGGAGTTTCAATCTGTGTATATCCTCTTGAAGTATAGGCCTCTACGATTTTATTTGTTACCCAATTTCTCAATTTCATATCTTGAGGCAAAAGATCCTGTGTTCCTTTTGCAGGCTTTGATGATAATTTTTGCACGCTACAATCCTCCCGTATCCATCCTGTTTTCAAAAAATGTTCTCATTGTTTTTTAGCACTATTCCTATTAACTCATGGTACATTTCATTCTATAACAATTCAAAGCAACTGTCTATCTTCCTAAATTTCCACCATGTTCATAAATCCTTCTCCAAGCACTTCCTTCACTTCAGCAATCGTGATAAAAGCATCCGGATCTATCGCATACACTACTTCTCGTAACTTCTGTACCTGTTTTGGCGCTACAACTACGTAAAGCAACATTCTGTCTTCTTTGGTATACATTCCTTTTCCCGGAATTGCAGTATTCCCACGATCGATTTCTTTCATAATGGCAAGAGAAATATCTTCCCACTTTGGAGAAATGATAAATACAGCTCTTCCAAACTTCATCCCGTCAATCATTCCTCCAATTACTTTGGAAGTGATATACACGGAAACAATGGCATAAAGACTGTTATATACTCCGAAAATCGTCATCCCAAATCCAATAATCAGCCCATCGATGATTAGCATCAAGCGATTGATTGGAAAGCGAGGATTTTTGTAACGAATAATCATAGCAAGCATATCGGAACCACCCGTTGTTCCTCCACTACGTAGAACAATCCCAATTCCTACTCCTAAAAACACACCTCCGAACACTCCGGCAATAAACAAATCTTCTCCAATCGGAAACGGATTTTGAAACAAACGAAGAAACCATAGATGCAGTGATAACAATCCGACAGAAATCATCGAATTGCGTCCATAGGAGAATCCACGTTGATAGACACTGATGATAAAGAGTGGAATATTACATGCAAGCGTTGTCGCCCAAAGTGGAATTCCGAATCCAAAAAATTTCTTTGTAGTTGCTTCTACTGCAATCGCTAAGCCTGATACTCCACCGGTTACCAATCCCACCGGAGATAAAAACCATACAATTCCCATCCCAAGTATCAGTGTACCGACATAAATTCCAATCAAACTGTTAATAAAGCTCATCCCTTTTTTACTCTTATTTTCATTTTTTGTTGTTTGTTTTTGTTTCAAATCAAAAAACCTCCTGTTTCATATCTTCTGTTACCCATTTTACCACAATCATTCCCAGTAATACCACGATTTACACAATTATTTCTTCACTATGACATAAAAATCATTTCTGTACGTTATTTCCTCTCACGCTCTGTTTGCTAACTCTTCCTAAGAATTCATTATGTATCTCTGCTATTTCATAGTGAATTCTGTAAAAAAGACAATTATTTTATAGACATTTATACAATATGGTCGTAAAATGAAAAGATAATTGAAACAGATTTATATTAACTAAATCAATAACCTTATAACAATTTTGAAATACATCAATTATATATTAAGAAGGAGCTTGGAGCAATGAAACATTTTTTTAAAGTTTTTTTTATCACTTTGATTTCTTTGGGAATCATAGGAAGTGTAGGAAGCAAACTATACTTGGGATACCACCAAAAAGATCCGAACACAAATGTTACTTCTCTGTCTGAAAAACAAGGAGCAACGGATCGTGTCAATGTTTTGTTGCTTGGAGTAGATGCTCCGGAAAGTGACCGTAAAGGAGATATTCCACGTTCCGATACCATGATGTTATTAAGTTTGGATCCAAAGACAAACACCGGCTTTATCCTCTCCATTCCAAGAGATACCCGAGTTGTTTTGCCGGGAAGAACGAATCATACCAAAATTAACCATGCTCACCGCTTTGGAGGTCCGGATCTTTCTATTCAAGCTGTAAAAGAACTTCTTGACATTCCAATTCATCACTATGTTGTAGTAGACTATAAGGCTTTGTTTGAGATTGTCAATGATGTCGGAGGAATTGACATCAACATTGAACATAAAGGCGGAATGCATTACGATGACAACGCTATCAAACCTCCTCTTCACATTCACTTCGATCAAGGAATCCACCATCTTGACGGACAAAAAGCAATGGAGTTTTTGAGATATCGCAAAGGATATGCATCCGGAGATTTAGGTCGAATCGAAGCACAACAAAAGTTTATCTCCGCATTATTGGATGAATTGTTATCTCCTTCTTCCATCACGAAACTTCCAAAAATTACAGAGCACGCATTCCAATATATTGATACCGATATGACAAAATCTGAAATATTACAACTTTCTGTCAGCGCTATGAAATTGGATTCTAAAAATGTTATCAAAGATGTACTTCCGGGAGATGGAATGTATATTTCAGGCATCTCCTACTTCATTGTAGATGAACCGATTTATAAAGAACAAATTGCCTACATGATGGCAGGAAACTACAGTGATTGGGTGAGCAACAAATTCCACGAAAGAAGTACTCTTGACATTGCAGATATCAGAAATTCGGAGAGTAAAAAGGACGGAAAGAAATCAAAACACGTAGAAGTCAAAGAGATTCCGGAAGATATCAATATTTATGAAGAAGAAAACAAACTGGAGAAATTGGAGAAATCTGAACAAAAAGAAGACAAAAACTTGAAACCGGATAACAATAAATCTGAGAACAACAAATCGGATGCTAACAAACCGGATAACAAGAGCCTTATACCGGATGATACAAAAACAACACCGAAGCCGATTGATCCGATTCAAATTGAACCTCTTCCATCGGAACCGGTTGATTTGGAAAAACCGAAACCTGAACCGGCACCGGCTGACACAACCGGAACAAGTTCTGATTTATTTTCTTCTTAAAAAATATTATCCAATCTCATTCCAAGCAATGATGATAACAAAAATTATAATGACAACGGACACAATCTTTCAACAAACTGTGCCCGTTGTTTTTTGTCTGAAATCCTGTATTTTTGTAAAATGATTCCTACACTCTTTCAATAAAACAGGGTTACTTGTAAAAAATTATTACAAATACAAGTCTTTTTTTAAACTGAATAGAAACATAGTTTCAGATATATTATAATAAGAAAGTATTTTGTAAAAATATGCTTTCTTAAACAAGAATAAAAATCTATTATTTTTAAAATATTTTTGATATAATGATTTGATACAATGATTTGATACAATGAAAGCGAATATTTTTAGCACAAATAGAGGTATCTATGCTTTTCAAAATCAATAATTTATTTATATAGAAATGAGGTAATTACAAATGGGTATATTGGATTCCTTTTTCTCTAACCGAGAAATCAAACGTCTGGAAAAAAAAGTACAGATTGTCAATTCTTTTGAACCTAAAATCAAAGCATTGTCAGATGCCGAATTGATTGCAAAAACAAATGAGTTTAAAAACAGATTGCAAAATGGAGAAACAGTAGATGATATTTTGCCGGAAGCATTCTCCGTATGTCGTGAAGCCTCTTCCAGAGTGTTGGGGATGAGACACTACGATGTCCAAATGATGGGTGGAATCGTATTGAACGAAGGTCGTATTGCAGAAATGAAGACAGGGGAAGGAAAAACATTGGTAGCAACTGCTCCTGTATACTTGAATGCGCTAACCGGAAAAGGTGTCCACGTTATTACTGTCAACGACTACCTTGCAAAACGGGATATGGAATGGATGTCCAAACTATATAACTTCCTTGGCTTATCTACAGGAGTTATTATCCACGGGTTGAACAATACACAAAGACGTGATGCATACAACTCCGATATCACTTATGGTACAAACAATGAGTTCGGATTCGATTATCTGAGAGATAACATGGTTATTTACAAACATGAGATGGTTCAAAGACCTCTTAACTATGCTATTGTCGATGAGGTTGACTCCATCTTGGTCGATGAAGCGAGAACTCCGTTGATTATTTCCGGTCAAGGAGACAAATCTACCTCTCTTTATACACAGGCAGATACCTTCATCAAAACACTTCATGCAGAAGAAGACTATATTATCAATGAAAAAGAAAATGCTTCCACCCTAACAGAAATCGGTTTGCAAAAAGCGGAACGTTTCTTTGGTGTAGAAAGTATGACAGATATTGCCAATATGGAAATTTATCATAATATCGGTCAAGCTCTTCGTGCAAATACTTTAATGCGTCGAGATGTGGACTATGTAGTAAGAGATGGAGAAATTGTTATCGTAGATGAATTTACAGGTCGTTTGATGTTCGGTCGTCGTTATTCTGCCGGATTACATCAAGCTATCGAGGCAAAAGAAGGATTAAAGATTCAAAGAGAATCCAAAACACTTGCTACGATTACATTCCAAAATTATTTCAGAATGTATCAAAAATTATCCGGAATGACCGGTACTGCTAAAACGGAAGAAGAAGAATTCCGTTCTATCTACAATATGGATGTTGTGCAAATTCCTACTAACCGTCCTATCGCGCGTAAAGATTTGAACGATGTCGTTTACAAAACGGAAGAGGCAAAATTCAATGCCGTTGTAGAAGAAGTCGCAAGAAAACATGAAACAGGACAACCTCTTTTAGTTGGTACCATTTCTATTGAAAACTCTGAAAAACTTTCCGAAAAATTAAAGAGAAAAGGAATTAAACACGAAGTGTTGAATGCCAAAAATCACGAAAAAGAGGCTGAAATTGTTGCACAAGCCGGTAGATTCAATTCTGTAACCATCGCAACCAACATGGCCGGCCGTGGTACCGACATTATCTTGGGAGGTAACCCTGACTTTATGGCAAATAAAGAAATGCGTAGACTTGGATATGAAGACCATGTCATTTCATTTGCAACAGGATTTGCTCCATCAGATGACGAAGAACTGTTACAAGCAAGAGAAACATATCAAAGAATTTTGAAAGAGAAAAAAGAAGAACTGAAAGAAGAACAAGCAAAAGTGGCAGAAGTTGGAGGTCTTGGAATCATCGGTACCGAACGTCATGAATCCAGACGAATCGACAACCAGTTGCGTGGTCGTTCCGGACGTCAAGGAGATCCGGGAGATACCAAATTCTTCATCTCTTTGGAAGATGATTTGATGCGTAAATTCGGTGGAGAAAAAATGGGAGAGCTGATGGACAGATTCGGTATCATGGATGACAACGATCCAATCGAAGCAAAAGTTCTTACCAAAAGAATCGAAGGTGCACAAAAGAGAGTGGAAGGAATCAACTTCGGAATGCGTAAAAGTGTCCTTGAGTATGATGATGTTATGAATGTGCAAAGGGAAATCATCTACAATGAACGCCGACGTGTATTGGAAGGCGAAAACATCACAGATGAGATTCAAAGTATGATTCGTTCTACCGTAGAGTCTATCATTATGCAATATATGCCTGACAATGAATATGAAGAAGAATGGGACTTACACGGTCTATTTGCCAAACTTTCTGTGGTATGCGGACTTCAATTGAATCCGGATAACTATTCCAAAGAACATTTGGATAGAAATGCCTTTATTGAGCAAATTACAACACTTGCTCTTGAAAAATATCATGATCAGGAAAGTCAAATTCCGGAAGAACAATTCCGCGAATTGGAACGTGTTATCCTATTACAAGCTGTAGATAGCAGATGGATGGATCATATCGATGCAATGGATCAACTACGACAAGGCATCGGTCTTCGTGCAATCGGACAGGAAAACCCTGTTAGAGCTTATCAAATGGAAGGATTCGATATGTTTGATGCTATGAACGCTCTCATTCACGAAGATACCGTTCGCTATGTTCTAAACGTAAACTTAGTTAAAAAAGAAGAAGATCCGATAGAACCTATCCAACATTCAGAAGAACCTGTTGTGATAGCAGTACAACCACAAGATGTGGTTCCACAAAGAAAGCAAATTGTTGATGTTGAAACGATGAAAGTACAATCTTCCGATTCTTCCCAACAAACTGCTAAACATACTCAAAAGGTAGGACGTAATAAAGACTGTCCTTGTGGAAGCGGAAAAAAATATAAAAAATGCTGTGGAAGGGATGTGTAAGATTTGTTAAACGAACAAATTTATCGTGAAAAACTTTCCAAAATAAGCAACTCCCTTGATGAAGTGAGGGTTTCTCTTTGACATAGATTCCTTGCAACAGGAGAAACAACAAAACGATTTGAAGATGGAAGACGCTGATTTCTGGAACAACTTGGAGTTATCTCAACAGGTTGTAAAACGTAACAAAGAACTGGAACGAACCATTGATATCTACTCTACTGCCTTTTCTGAATTAGAAGAAGTGGAAATTCTGTTTGAGTTGACAAAAGAAGATTCAGACTTGGAAATGGAATTGGAGCAGCTTATCAACGATTTGTCAGAAAAAATGGAGCAACTGAAAATTCAAACCCTGTTAGATGGGGAATATGACGGTAATAATGCCATATTATCCATCCATGCAGGCTCCGGTGGATTGGATGCACAAGACTGGGCTCAAATGTTGCTTCGTATGTATTTACGTTTTTGTAATGACATGGGATACCGTGTTATCGAACTTGACAGCTTATCCGATGCAGAAGCTGGAATCAAAAGTGTTACACTGCAAATAGAAGGTCCCAATGCATACGGCTTCTTAAAGAGTGAAAAGGGAGTGCACCGCATTGTCCGTATCTCTCCGTTCGACTCCTCAGGAAAACGGCATACCTCCTTCACTTCTGTCGACGTCATCCCTGAAATAGACGACACCGTAGAAGTAGATATTGATACCAATGATTTAAAAATTGACACGTATCGTGCTTCCGGTGCAGGCGGACAACATGTCAACAAAACTGACTCTGCCGTTCGTATTACTCATATACCTACCGGAATTGTCGTAACTTGTCAAAATGAACGGTCGCAACATAGCAATCGTGAAACTGCAATGAAGATGTTATTTTCAAAGCTGATGGATATCAAAATCAGAGAGCATAAAGAAAAAATTGAAGATATATCCGGAGAATATTCTCAAATTGCATGGGGAAGCCAAATTCGTTCCTATGTCTTTCAACCATATACCTTGGTAAAAGATCACAGAACCAATCATGAAATCGGTTCTGTGCAATCCGTTATGGATGGGAACATCATGCCTTTTATCAATGAATATCTGAAACAACAAAAACAAGAATCTTAAAGAAGTGTCCGTTATAAATTGTGAAAATCAATACTAACCAAACTCTTTCTATACAAAAAAGCCTATTGTGTACAACTTACACAGTAGGCTTTTTTTGTTCTACTTCTTTGTTCTACTTCTTTGTTCTACTTCTTTGTTCTACTTCTTTTATTCTACTCTTTTATTTTTCAACCATAATAGTCTTTATCCAAACTTCTTTCTTCTGTTATTTCGTTATTTTCTCCTCTTTTTGAACCATTCTGTACGTCAAGGTTTAGTTGCAATATCGATATCCCCTATTATTTCTTTATTTCTCTACAATAAGACACTTTTTTATTCTTTTTTATTCTTTTTTATTCTTTTTTATTCTTTTTGTCTTTTTTCCATTCAAAATTTATCTACACAATCAATCATCATAAACTTATTTATTTACTTGCTTATTTACTTCTGATTCGAAAAGCTTTACTCAAAACACACTTCTTCTATAACAAAAAACTGTTAAAAAACCTTTTTTTGATATTCTTTTTTTGGTATGATATTGTTGTAAGGTGTTACAAAAACACCATAAATATGTCATATCATAATATAAATAGGTTATCAGTATTAGAGTTTGAATTACCAAGCTATTCTATATGTAATTAGTATTATAACAATAAGGAGATATTATGAATTACAAGGAACTTTTGAAATCAGAACTGCTTCCTGCATTCGGTTGCACCGAACCAATTGCACTTGCATTTGTTGCAGCCAAAGTTCGTGAAGTATTAGGAGAAATTCCGGACCATATCGAAATTTCTTGCAGTGGAAATATGATAAAAAATGCAAAGAGTGTTATTGTTCCGGGTGCCGGTGGAAAAAAAGGAATTGAAATCAGTTGTGTTCTCGGTGTTCTAACCGGAAATTCAAACAAAGAATTGGAAGTGTTAACAGATACTACATCAAAAGATATTGAACGTGCTTCTAACATGATTGAACAGGGCTATTGCACCATCAAATTAGTGCCTGATGTGGAGAATTTATATATTTCTATCAAAGGAACAAAAGATTCTTCTTATGCTACCGTTACTGTCGAAGGAAAGCATACAAACATCATCCACGTGGAAAAAAATCACGAAATTTTATTACATAAGGAGAAATTGTTTCAGGAACTCACCTATTCCAACTTCTCATTTGATGAAATCTACAACTTTGCACAAGAATGCGACTATGAAGATATCAAGCCTATCTTAGACTTGCAAATTTCATATAACAAAGCGATTGCTGAAGAAGGTATCAAACATAGCTATGGTGCAAATATCGGAAAACTCATTTTGGAAGTTTCCGATAACATTGAAGAGAAGGCAAGAGCCTATGCTGCAGCAGGATCTGATGCACGCATGAGTGGATGTGAAATGCCGGTTATCATCAATTCGGGAAGTGGAAATCAAGGAATTACCATCTCTGTTCCCATCATCATCTATGCAGAACATTTTCATATCGATGATGATAAACTGTATCGTGCATTGATATTTGCAAATTTGATTGGATTGTACCAAAAGAAAGGAATCGGCAGACTTTCAGCCTACTGTGGAGTTGTCTGCGCCGCATCAGCAAGTGTAGCAGGAATAGCATTTCTCAACAACGAACCTACCAAAATCATCAAAGAAACTCTTGTCAACTCTCTTGCAGGAAATTCCGGCATCTTGTGCGACGGAGCAAAACCGTCTTGCGCAATGAAAATAGCATCCTCTATCGGCAACGCTTTTTTGGGATATCGACAAGCACGTACTGACAACAGTTTCATGTCAGGAGATGGTATTGTGAAAGAAACTGTCGATGAAACGATCAAAACAGTCGGACATATTGCAAAATATGGAATGAGAGAAACTGACGCAACGATTCTAAATGAAATGATTCACTAAAATAGAGTAGAATTGATATACCGGTAGAATCTTTACTCAATATCTTCCTATCTTGATAACGAAATCTACACTCCTTTGGCTCC
>NZ_DBHIIC010000032.1:0-16219 GCF_057248345.1 Filifactor sp.
AATAGTCTCCTTTTCGTTTTATTTTTTTGAAATGAGTGCTATATATACTTCAAATATTATTTTCTACATAATATATACATTCTATTTCAAATTATACTTAATGTAAAGAACTTATCATGTAAATAGTAAGATATAATATAAGGTATATATTTATAAATTGAAAACAAGTATTATTTCATGTAAAATAAATATCATAAACTGCTTATAATTTAGGATAATGTGAAATAGAAAAGAGGTAAACGATGAAAATAGGATTTATTGGATTTGGAAATATGGCCAAGGCGATCCTTTTAGGGATGATTTCAGATGGAATTTGTCAAAAAGAAAATGTCACGATTTCCGCTTTGCATAAAGAAACATTAGACGTTGCAAAAAATGAATTTGGAGTATCTGTAACATCTATAAATAAAGAGGTTATCGAATACTCAGATGTAATATTTTTGGCAGTAAAACCTCAGTTTTATGAAGAAATAATTTCAGAAATCAAATGTTACTCAAAAGAAAGTCAAATTTTTATTTCTTTAGCGCCTGGAAAAACAATAGAATGGTTGGAAAAAGCATTTGAGAAGGATATAAAATTAATCCGAACAATGCCAAACACTCCTGCTCTGGTTGGAGAAGGAATGACTGGAATTTGTAAGAACGACTATTTAGAGGAGGAAGAATTTCAAAAAATCCTTCCTCTTTTTAAGAGTTTTGGAAAATTTGAAATGGTTCCTGAGCCATTGATGGATGTAGTTGTCGGAATCAGCGGAAGTGCACCAGCATATGTATTTATGATGATTGAAGCTATGGCGGATGCCGCTGTTTTGGCAGGGATGAAAAGAGATGTTGCTTATCGTTTTGCATCACAGGCTATTCTGGGAAGTGCTAAGATGGTATTGGATACAAAAAAACATCCTGGAGAATTAAAAGACATGGTTTGTTCACCGGGAGGTACAACTATTAAAGCTGTTGCAACTTTGGAAAAACATTCATTTAGAAATGCTTTGATTGAAGGGATTACTTCTTGTATCAAAAAATCTAAAGAGATGTAATTTTTCGTTTTGTATTTAAATAAAAAACAACAAAATTTCACAGTACATCCAAATATTATACGTTCAAATGAAAAAGTATTAAGGAGAAGTATATGATAGAAGAACTAATAAAAAATAATCGTGCTTATCGTAGGTACTATCAAAATAAGAAAGTTTCTAGTTCAGATCTTTTGCGTTTGGTTGACATTGGTAGAATTTCATCATGTGGAAATAATATGCAAGCACTGAAATATATTGTATGTAATACAAAAGATAAGAATGATAGTTTATTTCAAAATATTAGATGGGCAGCGGCATTACCGGATTGGGATGGTCCAATTGAGGGGGAGAGACCTTCTGCATACATTGTAATACTATTAGATACAAACATACGTAAAGATCCGATGTGGGATCATGGGATTGCTGCAACAAATATCTTGCTATTAGCTACAGAATTAGGATATGGTGGTTGTATGTTTGCATCATTTGAAAAAAAGAAATTACAAGAATTATTTGATTTGGGGGAGGATATGGTTCCTTTAATGGTTATTTCTTTGGGAGTTCCTTTAGAAAAAGTCCAACTAGAAGATATGAGATCTGGAAACTACCAGTATTATCGAGATGAAGAGGATACACATCATGTTCCAAAGAGAAGTTTGAAAGAAGTTTTGATAGGAAAATACTTAGACTGAATTTTTTAATAAACATATTTTTTATAAAAGATGTTCAAAATAAAAAAATGTGTTAAAATAGAACAAATATGGCGTTTTTGGAGGTTTTTGAAATGAATAAAGTAACAGTGAAAATTGCAAATCAAGAATATACTGTTGTAGGAGAAGAATCGAAAGAATATCTTTTGAAAATTGCTTCAAGGGTAGATGATGAAATGGAAGATTTATTGTTAAATAATCCAAAATTTAATTATAGCGCTTGTGCTGTTTTGACTGCAATTAATATCACTGATGAACTTTGCAAACAAAAAGAAGAGCTGGATCAGTTGAAAGAAAAATGTAATTCCTTAGAAGAGTACAAAATTAAATTGGAAAGCTTGTTAGATCAAAAAGAAAGTTATATCCAAAATCTCAATATTCATTTAGGGGAATTGCAAGAAGATAACAGCCACGTAAAAGAAATTAAGTATGAGTTTGAAAATGCAATGAGAGAGAAAGAAGCACAATTAATGGAGGCAATTGCATTATCTAATCAATTTCAAAACAGAATGTTTCAATTGCAAATTGAAATTGAGGAGTTAAACAAAAAATTAAAATGATATACAAGAATAAAAAAGGTCAATGGCACTAACCATAGTCCTTTTTTTATCATATAGGGGAGTAAAATGAAGAAAAATATAGAAATTTTAGCACCGGCAGGTACAATGGAATCATTGTATGCTGCTATAGCAAATGGGGCAAATGCAATTTATCTAGGAGGAAAAACTTTTGGAGCAAGAGCCTATGCAGGTAATTTTAATCAAGATGAATTAAAAAAAGCAATCGCTTATGCACATGAAAGAAATGTAAAAATTTATGTAACAACTAATATTTTAGTGATGGACTCGGAAGTGGAAGATTTCTTAGAATATGTGTCTTTTCTATATCAAAATGATGTAGACGCATTGATTATACAAGATATAGGAATGGTTCATTTATTGAAAACTATTTTTCCAAATATGCCTTTACACAGTTCCACACAAATGACAATTCTGAATTCTTTAGATGCGCTATACGTACAAAAATTAGGAATTGAAAGAGTGGTATATGGTAGAGAAAACTCTGTAGAAGAATTGAAAGAAATTCAGAAAAAAACAGGAATGGAATCAGAAACTTTTGTGCATGGTGCACTGTGTATAGCCTATAGTGGCAATTGTTTATTTAGTACAATGATGACAAATCGTTCCGGTAATAGAGGTTCCTGTAGTCAAAATTGTCGTATGCAATATCGTTTGGAAAAAAATGGAAGTTGTATCGATTCAGGCTATTTATTGAGTGCAAAAGATTTAAGTACTTTAACGCAAGCAGAACAGTTAATTGAATCTGGAATTGATTCATGGAAAATTGAGGGAAGAATGAAACGACCTGAATATGTGGCTACTGTAGTTAAACACTATTCTGATTTGAAACAAAACGCAAATCGAGTTTCTTTATTAGAAAGATTTCAAAAAGAAGATGAGATTCGTCATATTTTTCAGAGGGAATATACAACAGGTTTTTTGTTAAATGATGAAAACAGAAATATCGTGAATCCTTTCATTCCCAAAAATAAGGGGATTTTTATAGGAAAAGTTTTACGGAACGATAAAGAACAAAAAAAATTAAGAATTTTGCTAGAAAAAGATATTGAAGTGGGAGATGGGCTTTCTACCGGAGAAAAAGTAGGAAGAATTTTGATTGGAAACAAAATTGTAAATTCTGCACAAAACGGACAGGAAATTGAGTTGGATTATGTAGGTAATTTGAAATTAGGAGATGAAATTTACAAAACATATTCTAAAAAAATTATGGAAAGAGCAAAAGCATCTTATCAAAAAGAAGTGTTTTCATTTCCAATTATAATGCAATTAGAACTAAAAATTGGGGAACGACCGGTTTTAAATATAGAAGATGAAGAACATCACAAGGTATCTTACACGGACTGTATGATCGTCGTAGAGGCAAAAAATAACACTGTAGATGAGGAATTTGCATATACACAACTTTCAAAACTTGGTGATACTCCATATAAATTGGAAAAACAAAATTTTTCTCTAAAATCATTTGGAAATGTATTTGTTAGCAAATCAGATTTGAATCGTTTTAGAAGAGAGGCTATTCAATTATTGTCAATAGAAAGACAAAATAGGTATCATCGTATACGGTTTGATTGGAAGAATGGATATCTTATATCAAAACAACAGCTTGATGAAGAGAATTTAAGAGGAGAAACAGAAAATAAAAGGTACCATCTTTCTTGTAAGTGTAGAACAAAAGATCAATTAGAGACAGCAAAAAAAGAAAATATATCAAGAATATATGTTGAAACTTTGGAATTGTATGATTATGCAAAATCTTGCTTTAATGAGGAGCAAATTTATTATTCTATTCCAGATGTAGTCACTGAAAAAAATTTAAACTATGTGGAGGATCTAATAAACTATACCGGGAAAAAAATTCTTACTAATTCATTAGGAATAATAGAGAAATATCAAAAATATGATATTGTTGGAGATTATTTATTGAATTTATCCAACAAATATTCGTTAAATTGTTTGAATGCAAAACAAGTTACACCTTCTTTAGAATGGATTTTTTCTCATCAAATGAAAGATATTTTATCTTTTTCAAAAAAAGATAAGGTGGAAATTCCCATTTATCTGACGCCAATGGTGATGATTATGGAGTATGATGTAACAAAAACAAACGATATATACAGTATCAATCAATATGAATTAGTATCTCAAAAAGAAGAGAGATTTCCTATTTGGAAAGATGAATTAGGAAAAACAAGAATATTTTTAAATGAACCAAGAGAATTAAAACATGATATTAAGGAGTTTTATCATTGTGGATTTAGACATTTTAGAATAGAATTTTTGAATGAAGGAGAAACTGAAGTTAGAAATATCATTCAGTCTTATAAAAATTATTTAGAGGGATAGTGGTTATGATAGAAGAAAGAACACTACGTGTGTTGGAATATTACGAAATAATAAATCAATTGAAAGAATACGCCGTTTCTACATTGGGAAAAGATAGAGTAGAGGCAATTGAAATTTCCAGTGATGTAGAAAAAGTAATGGTATGGCAAAAAGAAACAACAGAGGCACAAGGAATATTGTTGCAAAGTAGCAAAGTGCCAATCGGAGCTTTTTATCCAATGAGTGAAGCGTTAAAGAGGGCAGAATTAGGTTCTTCTATGGATATGGGACAATTACTACGTTTAGCTAGTAGCCTTCGAGCTGCAAGAAAATTGAAAGTATTTTTTGACAATAGGGAGGAGAGTCTCCTATTAAAGCGATATACCATTCAGTTGTCGGAAGATAAAGAGTTGGAACAAGATATTTTTTCTTCTATCATCTCAGAAGAAGAAATGTCCGATTCTGCCAGTGGTTCATTGAGACAACTTAGAAGAAGTATGGCCTCAATGAAGGAATCTATACGAAAAAAATTAGACTCAATAGTTACTTCCTCAGGTAAATATTTGCAGGATGGCATTGTTACAATGAGACAAGATAGATTTGTTGTTCCAGTCAAATTAGAAAATAAACACAAGGTTCCCGGAATTGTTCACGATACTTCCGCTTCAGGAGCAACTTTATTTGTTGAACCTATGGTGATTGTTGAAATGAACAACAAATTACAGAGTTTGAAAAATGAAGAACATCAAGAAATCCAAAGAATATTAAAAGAATTTAGTGATAGAGCCGCATTAATTGCTGATGAAATCAGGGTTAATGAAACTAATTTAACAGAGTTGGATTTCATTTTTGCAAAAGGAAAACTTTCTATCGGAATGAAAGCAGAGGCAGTAGAGTACAATTCAAAAATGGAAATCCGATTAAAGCAAGCGAGACATCCATTGATTGATTTCAAAAAAGTTGTGCCGTCCGATCTTTTGATAGGAAAAGGATATAAAACGTTGATGATAACCGGTCCTAATACTGGTGGAAAAACAGTTACATTAAAAACAATGGGGTTATTTGCTTTAATGTACCAAAGCGGATTGCATCTTCCTTGTGATTATGGAAGTAGTATGTGCATCTTTGAAAACATCTTTGCAGACATTGGTGATGAGCAAAGTATAGAGCAGAGTTTATCTACTTTTTCTTCTCATATGACTCATATTGTCAGTATCTTGAATTCAGCAACCAAAAATTGCTTGGTCTTGTTTGATGAATTAGGTGCAGGAACTGATCCAATTGAAGGCGCTGCATTGGCAATTTCAATTTTGGAAGAAATTAAAAGCCGTGATTGTATCTGCATTGCTACAACACATTATAGTGAGTTGAAACATTATGCGTTGACGGAAGAAGGAGTTGAAAATGCCTCAATGGAATTCAATGTTGATACGTTATCGCCAACTTATCGCTTAATGATAGGACTTCCTGGAAAGTCGAACGCATTTGAAATTTCGCAACGATTAGGTTTGCAACACCATGTGATTGAAATGGCAAAAAGTCGGATTCATACAGATAAACTTGCAATGGAAGATATGCTAAAAGAAATAGAGCAAGAAAAGAAAAAAATAGAATATGAAAGACAGGAAAGTGAAAGAATCTATCGTGAAGCTCAACTAATTGAAGAAAAAATGCAAATTCAATTAGAGAAAATAAATGATAGAAAAGAGCGAGAAATACAAGAAGGAAAAAAAGAAGCGCAACAAATTGTAAAAAAAGCAAAAGAGGAGATAGAAGAACAGATCAAGGAAGTTTATAATTTGAAACATCAACTTGAGAGAGAAGATTTAAATAAGGAGCTGGAAAAAGCAAGAAAAAAAATAAAAAATACTATGAAAGGATTAGCTTGCGAAGAAAATCTCTTATATTCAAGGGAAGATAAAGAAAAATCATTGAATCAAATTGAAAAAGGCGATAGGGTATTTGTATCTACTTTTCATCAAGAAGGTCTTGTACTGGAGTCTGATAATAGAAAAAGAGAAGCTCTTGTTCAATTAGGTGCAATGAAGATGAATTTGCCGTACGAAGTTTTACAAAAACCTAAAAAATCCAAGAAAGAAAATCAGTATACAGGTGCAGGAAAAATTCTGAAACATAAGAGTAAAAATATTAAAACAGAACTTGATTTAAGAGGTTTAGATTTGGAAACAGCTCGAATTGAATTAGAAAAATACTTAGATGATGTAGTATTATCTGGTTTGTCACAAGTTACAATTATTCATGGATTGGGAACTTTTGTCTTGAAAAAAGGTGTGGAAGATATTTTGAAACAATATGCTCCAATAAAATCCTATCGTTCAGGTAAATACGGAGAAGGAGGCCCTGGTGTTACAATTGTGCAGTTCTAATGAGGATTATTTTTAAATGATGAAATTGAGCTGAAAATATTTTTTGATTAGAAGTTGGAATAACAAAGAATTCTGATACTAAACACTATTTTTAAATATAGACAATATGATTTCAAACAGTGAGAACAAAATATATTGGTATCAATAGAGGACATTCTTGTTATAAATTTTCTCGATAATTATTATGAGAAATTAATATTAAAATTTTGACAAGAAAAAAAGATATATGTGTTTATAACTCTATTTTTGAGATTTAATTAACTATTTTAAAAATTATTTTTAAATTGAAATCAATTTAGATTTTATTTTTAATAGTGTATTGTTGTTATCACGCTAATACTTAATATAGAAGGAATAGGAGGAAGGAAAACTGCAATCTAAGATATTAAAACAAGCTGTTTTTCTTTATTGCATTCTATATACAATTTCAACCATTTTGAATAGTGTGTTGTACCTTTTCGACGAATATTATGCAGATCCCAATGGAAATTTGCATGAATTGGATAGGGCTATCGTTGTATTTATCATTGTTTTTGCATATATGTTTATTAAATATTTGAAGATGAATAATTATTGGTATAAAGTACTGGTCTTATATGTTCCAACACTTCTTTTAACTGTTTTGTATGTATGGTTAACAGGACTTAGGGAGCCTTTAGAAAGCTCTACATATAAAGATATATTTCAAAAATTATACTATGGGTTATGGGGGCTTCAATAATTGTATGTACCAAAAATTATTTTAAGTATAGAAATAAAAACATAATTTCTAAATAGAGTATTGAAAAGTAATAACGTCTTTTATTTTCAAAATTCCTTCAAAATATATAGCACTTTTAGATTTAATAGATGAATGTGCAACTAAACATATTATTAAAAAAACTACCTTATGAAAAATTTATATATTTTTATTCTGTAATTATCATAATGATAAAGTAATTTAGAAAGTTCGACAAAACATGAATATTAATTTACAATAAATTAGACTTTTATGTTCATAAAACAAGACTTACACCAAAGCATATCCATATATAACTTTTATTAGCTAAGCCTTTTTTCTTTCCTACCGGCGTCTTATAAGTGATATTGATGGTATGGATTATAATATAATAAGATGTTTTTATCATTTTTCAATACATTAGTACAACTATTTTTTATAATAGATTATTTAAATAAACTATTATAATTGATTTGTTGCGTTTTTTAAAATAAACTTACTGTACAGTATGTTATAGTTTTAAGTATGAAATTATTATTTTTAAAATAGAGTTTATGAAATAAGGAATAGGACTGATAAAATACAATGAATCAAAATATTTTACTAAAAATACAATACATTGGAACACATTATTGTGGATGGCAAAGACAGAATAACGGAGAATCTATACAAGAAGAAATAGAGACTGCGATTTATAAAGTGACTGGAAAACAGGTAAATCTAATTGGTTCCGGAAGAACGGATAGTGGAGTACATGCTTTGGGGCAAGTTGCAAATTTTGTTATTGATACAAATATTCCATCTGAAAAGATAAAATATGCCATCAATCATTATTTACCGGAAGATATTCGTATTTTAGAAAGTAAAAATATAGAGGATTCTTTTCATGCAAGATATTCTTCGAAAAAGAAAACTTATTGTTATCGTATTAATATGAATAGTATAGAAAGTCCCTTTGAAAAAAATCGTTCTTACTTTGTTGGTAAAAATTTGAATTTGCATAAAATGATAGATGAATCAAAATTTCTGATTGGAGAACATGACTTTGCCGCATTTCAAAGTGAAGGATCTTCTGTAAAAACTACTGTTAGGATTATATATTCTTTAGAAATAAATTGTGAGAACAATATAGTTGAAATTCATATCAGTGGGAACGGATTCCTGTACAATATGGTAAGAATTATCGCTGGAACACTCATTGAGATAGGAAAAGGGAAAGATTATTCTATAATTGATATCATAAGTAGTGGACAAAGAGGAAATGCCGGTCCTACAGCACCCGCTTGTGGGTTGTTTATGGAAAAAGTGGAATATGATTAAAGAACATTAATTAAAATATTAAATTATTACGATAGAAATAATAATTTGAAAAAGACAACACCTTGTATCGAAAGAATAGAGTTACGATATAAGGTGTTGTCTTTTTAAATATAAATCAGGTTTATCATCAGTATACAGGTACTATTTTGAATAAATTACTGAAATATTATTTTTATTTTTTTAATTTTTTACTGTTTTTTAGAATATTGAGAAGGAGATGATAAGAACGTTCTGTTGAAGAAATTGATAATCTTTCTCTAGGTGTATGTACATCGTACATATTAGGTCCGAAAGAGACAATATCTAAAAATGGCATTTTTTCTTTAAAAATTCCACATTCAACCCCTGCATGGAGTGCGTAGGCATGCATTTCTTTATCAAATGTTTCATGATAAGTTTCAAGAAATAGATCTTTTAAATCAGAATGTAATTGAGGTGGCCAAGCAGGATAGTCACCTGAACTTTCTAAGGTAGCACCATAATTTTTTGAAAGTATGATAAGCTTTTCTAACAACATTTCTTTTTTTGTAGTAACAGAGCTTCGAATAGAGGATTCTAATGTAATTGATTGGTCACTCGATGTCAAAACACCCAAGTTAAGAGAGGATTCTACCAAGTCTTTCACAATAAAACTCATAGATTGTACACCATTTGGAATTATCGTTAACAATTCTAATAAAGAATCTTTTGTTTTTTCACTAAATACAAAAGGACACTTATGGTCTATCGGATCTGTTATTTTTACGTGGAAATTATCTTCTATATTTAGAAATTCATTTTTAAACACATCATTCCATTTAGAGATTTCTTGTTGTAATTTTTCATAGTGATGAGAGTTAATTGCAATTAAAGCGCGTGAAGAACGAGGAATGGCATTCATTTTTGATCCTCCAGAAATTTCAAACATTTCCAACGGCATTGTTTTATAGATTTCATACAACATCCTACCAAGCATAATAATGGAATTTCCTCTGCCTCTTTGGATTTCAATTCCGGAATGACCACCTTTTAAATCACGTATACTTACTTCACAAACGATATAATCTCCGTCAATAAAGGTCCACTCTGCTGGTAAAGATATTTTTGTTCTAATACCACCGGAACAACTTGTTAGTAATTCACCTTCCTCTTCAGAATCAATATTGATAAGATATTTAGATTTTAGTGTGGATGTATCTAACTTAGTAGCGCCTACAAGTCCAGTTTCTTCTTGTACTGTAAAAACAGCTTCTAAGCTTGGATGTGCAAGATCTTTAGAATCTAAAATAGCAAGAATCATTGCTATCGCAATACCATTGTCTGCACCTAATGTAGTTTTGTTTGCTTTGATAAAATCTCCGTCCACTATCAATTCAATAGGATCAACATCAAAGTTATGTGTAGAATCTACCTCCTTTTCACAAACCATATCCATATGTCCTTGCAACATTACAGTAGCACACTCTTCATATCCTAATGTTCCAGGTTTACGAATAATCACATTATAAAACTCATCTTGTGTGTAAGAAAAATCATGTTTTTTTGCAAATTCAACTAAATAGTTACTAATAGACTCTTCATGGTTTGATTCTCTTGGAATTTTAGAGATTTCTTCAAAATAATGAAATACTCTTTTTGGTTCGAAGTTTATTATAGTCATAACAATCTCTCCTTTGGTATCATTTTTTATTATTTTGCAGTATTTTTATTAAATATTCTTGAATCATATTTTCCATTTTATTATTTTTGGGATGATAGTATACTGCATCTTTTAACGTGTCTGGTAAATATTGTTGTTTTACATAAGAATATTCGAAATCATGTGAATACTGGTAACCGATTCCTCTTTTCAGATGCTCAGCACCGGAATAATGACTGTCTTTTAGATGTAAAGGAATATCATAAGTTGAAACAGTTTTCAAATCAGAAATAGCAGAATCGATTGCAACAATACTGGAATTTGATTTTGGTGAAGTCGCCAATAAAATAGTAGCTTGAGCTAAAGGGAGTCTAGCTTCTGGAAGACCTAGGTAAAATGCGCTGTCAATACAACTTTTTACAATAGAAATTGCTTGAGGATATGCCATACCAATATCTTCTGACGCCATGACCAGCAATCTTCTTGAAGGGGAAATGATATCACCACTTTCCAAAAGTCGTGCTAAATAATGTAATGCAGCATTTACGTCACTTCCTCGAACAGATTTTTGTAAAGCACTCAGTAAATCATAGTGTTCATCAGAATTTTTATCATAAAGCAAAGCTTTTGATGTAGCAACTGTTTCCATAAGTTCTTTTGTGATAATAAGTTCATTATTTTCACTATACAGTTGTACCATTGTTCCAAGTGTATTTAATCCTTTTCTTAAGTCTCCGGAAGAAAATACAACAAGCATGTTAATGATAGATTCCTCATATTGAATACGATATCCATTATTTTTTAAATTATTAAGAGCATTTTGAATACCATGTCTAATTGCCTTATCATCTAACGAAAAAAACTCAATAACAGTACAACGACTCAATAACGACTTATAAATTTGGTGGTATGGATTTTCTGTAGTACTGGCAATAAGGGTTATTTGTCCTTTTTCAATGTATTCTAATAAAAGCTGTTGTTGTTTTTTATTAAAATTTTGAATTTCGTCAATATAAATTAAAATTCCGTTTATTCCAGAAAATGTATTGATATTCTCAGCGATATCTCGTATATCTTGTGTCTTTGAATAAGTTGCATTTAATTTGTAATAAGATAGGTTACTGTTTTTTGACAAGATTTCTGCAACTGTAGTTTTTCCCGTTCCGGGTGGACCGTAAAAAATTAAATTTATCATTTGTTTATGATCAATTAATCGGTTAATTAATTTATTTTTTCCAATAATGTGATTTTGTCCTACTACTTGTTCTATAGATTGGGGACGAACTATTTCTGCAAATGGTGTATTCATAACAAACCTTTCTATACATGGGATATAAAAAAAGAATTGAGATAAGTATAACATTATTATAGTAAGATATTATGGTTAAGTCTATATTGAGATTTATTCACTTTTAATGTTAATTTCATTGCTCAAAATATTCTTTGAAAGTTTTATATAACTTAAAAAGAGCTTAGTACAAAAGTATATAAGCTCTTCCAATCATGTGAATTAATTAATGCCGTGTTTTTTTAATTCTTCTAAAAGTTTATCATTTAATACTTTGATATGGGTTCCTTTCATACCTAATGAACGCGATTCAATAACACCTGCACTTTCAAATTTTCTTAGTGCATTCACAATAACAGAACGAGTAATACCGGCACGATCTGCAACTTTGCTTGCAACCAATAAACCTTCTGAACCGTTCAGTTCATTAAAGATATGGATTACAGCTTCTAATTCTGAATATGAAAGTGTTCCTATTGCCATCTGAACGACCGCTTCGTTTCTCATTTCTTCTTGAATCTCTTCACTTTTAGATCTCAATATTTCCATCCCTACAACAGTAGCACTGTACTCAGCTAAAATCAAGTCATCATCACTAAACTCTTTGTCGTAACGAGATAGAATCAGAGTACCTAACCGATCTCCACCACCTATAATAGGAACAATAGTAGCATATTTATTATAACTACCGATATCACCTTTAAACACAGATAGTAATGATTCTTTAGTTAAATTAGCAATCGTTTCTGATGCCTTATTCACATTGTCAATATAATCCTGTGGAAGCTTTTCTTCTCCGGAACTTTCATCAAGAATGATAGAGCTATCAGCTTCATGAGTAAAAGAAGATCCCAATACTTTTCCTTTGGAACTTAGAATGTAAATATTGGAACTTAAAACTTCATTTAAGGTATCGCTCAATACAGAAAAAGACACAGGTTTATTGCCTGAACTCTGTAAGAATTTATTGATTGTTCTTGTCTTTTGTAGCAAAATACTTGACATAAATAAATCACCTCATAGATATATAATTTTAAGAAAAGAATAAAATTTTTCGAAATACATGTAAACTATAAAAATTCAAAACTATAGTAACATGTTTCAAAAGAATATTCAATATTATTTGACAATTATAAAATATAATTTAGATAAAACTTAAAATAATAAACTCAAATTGTGACAAAAACTACCCCTTAATCTCTTCTTTATAAGAGCACGTTTTAGACGAACATACAATTTGTGTGCCTTTTTTAGTTGTTTTTTCAACTAAATTCTCCAGACATACTGGACATTTTTTTCCTGTAGGACGATTCCAAGAAACAAAATTACAACTTGGGAAGTTACTACATCCATAAAAAATTCGTCCTTTTTTACTGCGTCGAATAATTACTTCCCCATCTTCACAATTAGGACAATGTGTTCCAATCTTTTCAAGATAAGGTTTTGTTCCGGTACATTCTGGATAATTTTTACAGGCTATAAACTTTCCGAATCTTCCATACTTGACTACCATTACATCATTACATACAGGACATTTTTCATCGGTTTTCTCTTGTAAAAGAACTTTTTCTAAATTCTCTTCAGCAACCGAAACATCCTCTATGAGTGGAGTGTAGATTTTTTCTACCACTGACTTCCAAGGTATATTTCCTTCTTCTACAGAGTCAAGTTGTTTTTCCATTTCAGCAGTAAAATCGACATCTACAATATTTTGGAAGTTTTCTTTCATGATGGAGGTTACAATTTCGCCTAGTTCAGTAGGTACAAGAAAGTTCTTTTCCTTTTTCACATATTCTCGTTGTAAAATGGTAGAAATTGTAGGGGAGTAGGTACTTGGTCTACCAATACCTAATTCTTCTAGTATTTTAATTAATGTTGCTTCAGTATATCTTGCAGGTGGCTGTGTAAAGTGTTGTTTATCTGTAAGTTTATTTACTTTGTAACATTGTTTTTCAACAAAATTAGGAATTTCTTGTTCCTCTGCCTTAGAATAAGAATACACTTTTAAAAATCCATCGAATACTAGTGTACTTCCTGAAACTTTGAATTGGTACTCATCAATAGAACCGGATACAGTATCCGTGTGAAAGATTGCTGAACTCATAGAAGCTGCAACAAATCTTTCCCAAATAAGTTTATACAATTTATACTGATCTGCTGTAAGAGAATCCTTGATAGATTCCGGTGTTCGATAAATAGATGTAGGTCGAATACATTCATGAGCGTCTTGAACAGAAGAATTTTTTTTCTTCGGAGAAGTATATTTTTGATAATATTTTTTTCCGAATGTTTCTTCAATATAGTTCTTTGAAGTAGTAAGTGCTTCTTCTGAAATACGTTGAGAATCTGTACGGATATATGTGATTAATCCAACACTACCTTCTCCTTTGACATTTACACCTTCATAAAGCTGTTGAGCAGCACTCATAGTTCGTTTACTGCTAAAAGAAATTTTATTTCCTGCTTCCTGTTGTAATAAACTCGTTGTAAATGGTTTGGGAGCAGAACGTTTTTTTTCTTTGGACTCAATTCTATCGATCCGCATATCTTTTTTGTGTAAATCATTTAATACTAACTTTGTTTCATCTTCTGAATGTAGATCAATTTTTTTATTGTTTTTTTCAGTTAGTTTAAATACTGCCTTTTTTTTATCTTCTCCTGTTACCGTAGCATCAATAGTCCAGTATTCTTCAGGTTTAAAAGCTCGGATTTCTTCTTCTCTTTCTACAATTAATCTAGTACTAACACTTTGTACTCTTCCTGCACTTAGTCCTTTTCGGACCTTTATCCATAGAATAGGACTTATCTTGTATCCCACCAATCTATCAATGATACGACGAGCTTGTTGTGCATCTACCAAGTCTAAATCAATTTTTCGTGGAGATTTAATTGCTTTTTTGATTGCATCTTTTGTAATTTCATTAAAAGTGATACGATTATTATCGTTAATATCTAAACCCAATAAATATGCCAAATGCCATGAAATTGCTTCTCCTTCTCGATCTTGGTCAGTTGCAAGATAGACAACATCTGCTTTTTTTGCTTCTTTTTTCAAATCCTTAACAATATCACCTTTTCCACGAATGGTAATATACTGAGGTTCAAAGTTTTTTTCCACGTCAACACCGAGTTTGCTTTTTGGTAAATCACGAATATGGCCAACAGAGGCTTTTACTGTATAATTTTTCTTTCCTAAAAATTTTTCAATTGTTTTTGCTTTTGCAGGAGATTCTACAATTACTAAATTTTTTGCCATATAAAATCCCTTTCTCTATTTTAATCGTAACGTATATCATATTCCATGATACAAAAAAATTTTTTATCTTCTTTTCAATTGTGTATTATATACGAAAAAGTTATTTTTGCAATAGTGCAATTTATTTGTAAATTAATTACAACCGAATTAAAGTCTTCTTTTTTTCAAAAAATACACTTTTTCAAAATGTTTGTTTATAAATCAAATTAATTGAAATATCAGTGCAAATAAAAATTTACAACATAAGACGATTATAGAAATAAAGATATAAATTTTTTTATTTATTCATAATTTATTAAAATCATATTAAAGTTAAACTATATAAATTATTTCCCATTTCAAGAACAACTCCTTTTATTTCCAAGATAGAAAGGAGAGAAGAAACTTCTTTTATCTGAAGTCTAAGTTCATATGCAATTTCATCTATATATATTGGAGACTTTTTTTCTAATAATGATACGATCTTCTGTTCTGATTCAGATAAATTCCATTCCTTTGATGAATTAGAACATAACATATCAATATTAGGAAATTCCTCAAGAATATCTTCAAGACAAGTAACAAGTTTCGCTCCGTTTTTTATCAATTGATTTGTACCGTTGCTATTTGAGGAATTGATGTTTCCGGGAACAGAAAATATAGTTTTTCCAAGTTCCAGTGCAAATTCAACCGTTGTCATCGTTCCGCTTTTAAAGTTTGCTTCTACTACAATAAGTCCTGAGCAAATTGCAGAAATAATGCGATTTCTTGCAACGAATTTGTAAGGTAGGGTAGATTCACGGTGATGATATTCAGATAAAATCAACCCTCCGTTATCAAGTATTCTGTGGTATAAAGATAGATTTGCTTTTGGATAAATAGATTTTTCGTTAAGTGACGAACCTAATACAGCAATTGTTTTTCCGCCGTAGTTCACAGTTGATTTTTGGGATATTCCGTCTATTCCATGTGCCATTCCGCTGACTGTTATGATTCCGTTTTCTGCCAATATTTTGCCAAAGAA
>NZ_DBHIIC010000033.1:0-15939 GCF_057248345.1 Filifactor sp.
AGGACTTTTAGATGATAATGAGGAATTAGTTCAATTTGATATTGCAATTTAAGAAATTGTAAAAATATTATTTTTTAAAAAATTATGTATGACACTTAATTATACCTAAAAAAAAACATAAAACAAGTCTATAAATATATTTAATTAAATGGTATCATCTAATTAAATATATTTATAGAAAGGAGGGAATTTCGAAGTAAAGTTAAGGAGATTTATCAACTTATTATTAAAACTTTTTGTTTTGAGATTTTTTTGTTTGATTCCTCTTTTAATGAAGAATCAAAGGACGGTTTTAAAAGAAGATAGATTAGAAGGATAGGTTCCTTTGTGAAAAATATATTTTAGATTAGGTTGGGAAAGAGGATTGAAATTTCATCAGTTGAAAGGAATAGAAACTTAGGATAACAAAATCCGGATAACAGAATAGGAATGCTCGATAAATTATGGTATGGTATCAATATCAATATTTATGAAAAAGATAAGAAATAATGTGATAAATCGGAGTTTTTTGTTGAGTAATGTAATATAATATAAGTAGGCGTATGATAGGTTAATGGCTGAAAGAACAAGATAGAAGAGGAAAACAGTTTACAAAATGATTGTATGAAAAACAAATTCTAAACAAAGATAGGGGAGGAATTATGAAACGAAAAATTTATGATGAGGTAATCTATCTACTATTCTTTTGCGGATTGGTACTTGGTGGTGGACTTAAATTAGTTTTGTATGCTTTAGGCTCTCTGTTCGGAAGTTTTGATATAGAACTTCAGAGTAGATTCTTTTTTCACAAAGGCTTTCTTGTCTTTCAACAAGATGCCTTTTGGGTTGTGTATGCGTTTCTATTGATTCCTATGGTTATGATCAAAGCGTTTCAAAGTGCGTTTGGAGATAAATCTCAATCTGCAAAACAGGCAGTACAGTATGGAAAATTGCCTGACGGCTTAAGAACTGTAACATGGATTGTGAGCTGTTTTATGGTTGACAGCTTTCTCAAATTCTTGAGTCCGTTCATGGTATATCTTGTGGCAAGAGATATGGATTCTATCAAAAGGCTATTGCTATTTGATGACGGACTGTTCAGTATCTATATCAAGTTGTGGGTAATATTGTTACCGGTTTTTGTATTCGGCATTCTCCCACGATACCGAAAAGCAGTCAATGACTTGTTGAGTCAAGAAATAGAAAGTGATGAGTTATCGATCGAGAGATAGAGAATAAAAAAGTCCTGTAAGGTGGATGTTGGATTTCACTTTGCAGGACTTTTTTTGATAGTGTGTTCTGTTGGGAGGGAAGTGTGTCAATAGCTTTTCTTATCACCAAGTTCAATTGGATTCTTGTAGAATGCATGATTATCTAAAAATGGGTTCTACAGTTATTTCAACATAGTGTGAATCTTTTTTCAAAGATACCAATACATTAGATTCACCGGTAACAAAAATGTGTTAAGAATGGTATCATGGTGGAAAATACACAAAGGGTTAAGTTCTGATAGAAGGAGATATCCAAAATATGAAAAATTTTAAAGAAATGTCACCAAAAGAAATTATCACCTCTGCAATGACAGAAATTGCTGAATTTATGAAAGATGATGGATTTTGTTACAAAAAAAGCAAATTGGAAATTCACAAAGAATCTGATTTTAAGGTTTCTATTTCTCCTCAAATGAATCGTAACAATCGAACCGGTATTGCTACACAAGCTTTATTACAATGCTCTATTTTTGATAAGGAAGGCAAAGAATGTTTTTGGAGTAAAGGATTGGCTGTTTCAAATAAGAAACAAGATTCTTTCTGTTGGTTTGATTTTTATGGAATAGAGTCATACGAGCAATCCATACAGGAAATAAAAGAGATAATATCACAACATTTTTTACCTTTTATACGACGAATGGAGGATAATCTGATGGCGGTTGTACAAGAGGTTGCCGAGAAAGGTTTTTGTGTGTTTTCGGATGAACCTGTATACGATGCCGGATTTGTAGTCCCAACTTCCTTTTTGTTGAGATACGGAACTCATGAACAATTAACTCTGTCATTTCAAAATTATATAGACAGACATCAATTACCTTATGTTAAGACAAATATGCAAAAAGCAGTTGCTTTACTGAAAGAGAACAAGGAGGTAAAGAACAACGGCGAAAAATATTATGCAGAATTTGTTGTGAAACATGATATAGAATTGAAATTCTAAATTTGGAGATGTTATGCCGAGGTAGGATATGTTAAAAAACAGAACGACACATTGGAGAAAGGACAGATAAATTCTTTGAATGAGAACGTTTTTTATTGTTAAAAAATTATTTATTATTTTATTGCTTTATATTGAACAAACTGTAAAAATATGGTAGGATAAATACATCAAATAATGTCTTTTTGTGAGGACAATTTTGGTACAAGATAACGGCAATAGAGAAAACCAAGCAGGCAACTGAATAGGGTGTTTCTAGACATAGAATCAAATACCCCAACGGGGGTGTTGCAGTTTTGAAGGACAGATGCCCCTGAAAAGGAGTAACTGTCTTGTTTTTTGTTTGGAGGAGATTATGACAAAATATGTATTTGTAACAGGAGGGGTTGTCTCATCTCTTGGAAAAGGGATTACAGCAGCCTCTCTTGGAAGATTGCTCAAGGCAAGGGGCTTGAAAGTATCTATCCAAAAGTTCGATCCGTATCTGAATTTTGATCCCGGTACGATGAGTCCGTATCAACATGGAGAAGTTTTCGTAACGGAAGATGGCGGAGAAACAGATTTGGATTTAGGTCATTATGAAAGATTTATTGATGAGAATCTTTCTATCAACTCAAGCGTTACCTCCGGAAAAATTTATTACAGTGTTATTAGTAAGGAAAGAAAAGGAGAATACTTGGGAGGAACTATCCAAGTTATTCCGCACATTACCAATGAAATCAAAGAGAGGATTCAACGAGTTGCAAAACACAACGAGTTGGATGTCGTCATTACCGAAATCGGTGGAACTGTAGGAGATATTGAATCTCAACCGTTCCTTGAGGCGATTCGTCAAATGAAGTATGAAGTTGGGGAAGAAAATGTCTGCTACATCCATGTAACACTTGTTCCTTATTTAAGACGAGCAGGTGAACTCAAGACGAAACCGACACAACATAGCGTGAAAGAGTTACGTTCTATCGGAATTCAGCCTGATATTGTCGTTTGTCGAACAGAAGAAGAACTGACGGAAGACATGAAAGATAAGATAGCATTATTCTGTAATTTGAAACCGAATCATGTGGTTCAAAATATGGATGCGGAAACTTTATACTCCGTTCCATTGATGTTACAAAAAGAAAAATTGGACCGTTTGGTGATTGACCGTCTTGGACTTGATGTCAAAGATGCCGATTTGACAGAATGGATTGCTATGGTAGAAAGAGAAAAGAGCTTGACGAAGGAACGTACTATCGCATTAGTAGGTAAGTATGTTGAACTGAAGGATGCGTATCTTTCCGTAGTAGAGGCACTTTACCATGCAGGATTGGAAAACGGAATTAAAGTAAATGTTGACTGGATCAATGCAGAAGAGATTGAATCCTATTCAGAGCAACAAATTCAAGAGCTGTTTCAGAATGCCGACGGAATTTTGGTTCCGGGAGGATTTGGAGATCGTGGAATCGAAGGAAAGATTTTGGCGGCAAAATATGCAAGAGAAAACAATATCCCTTATTTCGGAATTTGTTTGGGAATGCAGTTAGCAGTGATTGAATTTGCAAGACATGCTGTCGGAATTGAAGATGCCCATAGTGCAGAGCTTAGTACAACGACAACCAATCCGGTTATCAATTTGATGCCGGAACAGGCAGATGTTGAAGAAAAAGGTGGTACCATGCGTTTGGGAGTGTATCCTTGCAAGGTATTGGAAGGTACTAAGGCGATGGAAGCTTATGGAAGCAATTTGATTTATGAGCGTCACAGACATCGCTATGAATTCAATAATATCTACAGACAACAATTAGAAAACAAAGGTCTTGTGATTTCAGGTGTATCGCCTGACGATCGTTTGGTAGAAATTGTAGAAATTCCAAGTCACAAATGGTATGTTGCTTGTCAATTCCATCCGGAATTTAAGTCAAGACCGACAAAATCGCATCCGTTGTTCCATGATTTTATTCGAGCAACAATGGAGAAGTAACAGAATGACACATCATTCTAAAATCATAACGAGGTAGTATTTTTGAGAAATGATAGACAGCCTTAGCGAAAATGGGGGCATTTTGTGATAAGGTTGCGCTTTGGGAAAATGGGGCGTTTTTTCATAGTGCCGTCGAAGTTTCTCAAGATGATAATATACAAAATTTAGTAGTAATTTTATGGGAGGTTTTTTGTATGAATCAATTGTATACAGATATTATACAAGTTAGACAGAATGTATTCGCAGAAATCACAAGAATTGCGTATTCAGATGAAGATTTAATTGAAGCATTAGAGAATGCACCGATGAAAATTTTACCGGGAGAAGTGTCTGAACGTCGTCAAAGTATTTTTAAGGAAAGAGCGATTGTTGGGGAAAGATTGCGTCTTACTTTGGGGTTACCGGTTAGAAAAGCATCTGAGTTCAGAAGACTTTCTGAAGGAATTACTGCAATTGACGAAACAGAACGTGTATATGAAGCGCCACTTGTAAACGTGATTCCGTTTGCTTGTAATGCTTGTCCTACAAAGGCTTTGGAAGTAACTTCAACTTGTAGACAATGTATGGCACATCCTTGTATTCAAGTTTGTCCTGTTGGAGCAGTTACTATGGGCGAAACACAAACGCACATCGATAAGGAAAAATGTATCAGATGTGGAAAATGTAAAGAAGTTTGTCCATACAATGCGATTATACAATATGACAGACCTTGTGCAGCGGCATGTGGTGTGAATGCAATCGGTAGTGATGAATACGGAAGAGCTTTGATTGATCATGACAAGTGTGTATCTTGTGGTCAATGTATGGCGCACTGTCCATTCGGAGCGATTGCAGATAAGGCACAAATCTATCAATTAGTAAAATCTATCCGAAATAAAAAACAAAAACATATTGCAATCGTTGCACCGGCATTCGTTAGCCAATTCGGTGACAAAGTGACGCCTGCACAAGTATTTGAAGGTCTTAAAATGTTAGGATTTGACGATGTTGTAGAAGTTGCTTTGGGAGCGGATATTGCAACTGTTAATGAAGCAAAAGAATTCTTACACGTTGTACCTAATGAATTACCATACTTGGCAACAAGCTGTTGTCCTGCATGGGTATCTATGGTAAAAAAAATGTTCCCTGAAGTAGTGCCACAAGTATCTGATGCACTATCTCCAATGAAGTTTACCGTACAACATATCAGAAAAACAGATCCGAATGTAAAAATCGTATTCGTAGGACCTTGTGTTGCGAAGAAATTGGAAGCACTTGGAGAAGAAATGAAATCTTATGTAGATTTTGTTATCACATTTGAAGAATTGATGGGAATGTTTATTGGAAAAAGCGTTGACTTGGCTGCTATTGAAACAGAAAATGTAATCAACGACGCATCTGCAATCGGAAGAGGATTTGCACAAGCAGGAGGAGTTGCAGGAGCGGTACAAGCATATATCAAAGAAATTGATCCGGAAAGAGAACTGTTGTTAGACGCAGCAGACGGATTGCATGATTGTGTGAAATTGGCACGTCTTGCAAAAGCAGGAAAGAAAAACGGATATTTGATTGAAGGAATGGGATGTCCTGGAGGATGTATTGCAGGTGCAGGAACATTAGCTCCATATAACAAAGCACAAAAAGCATTGAATAACTTTATGAAAGTTGCTGAGTATCAATCACCTACTCAAAGCCTATTGCTTGACAAATAAGAACCTTCTCATTTTCAACATCATAACAAAATAGATAGAAGATGAAACCATAAAAATTGTGGTTTCATCTTTATTTTTGTGAAAAATTTTGTAAAAAAAAGATAGGTGATATGGAAATTTTAGTATAAAATGGAGAAAGAAGAATAGGAGAAAGGAAATGATTGAAATGAAAAAAGCATATATCTTTGATTTGGACGGAACATTAGTAGATTCCATTCCTACTATTTCCCATTTTGCAAATCAAGCGTTGGTACATTATGGATGTAAACCGGTTGAAGAGGATTTATATAAATTATTTTTGGGAGAAGGTTCTGCGAAATTAGTACACCGTTTGTTGAATTCACAGGGACAGGATACAGAAGAAATTTTTGAAAAAGTACACACAATGTACAATAAGACTTATGATGAAGACTATCTCTATCTATGCAAACCTTATGACGGAATTACAGAACTGATAGAGGAATTGAAAAGACAGAATTATATCATTGCCGTACTATCCAACAAACCGCACAGTACCACTGTAAAAATTATTGAGGCATTGTTCGGAAAAGGAACATTTACCAAAATTTACGGGCAGAGAGAAGGAATTCCCTTGAAACCGGATGCACAAGCATTGTGTTCTATATTGGAAGAATTGGAGTTATCGAAAGAAGAATGTGTCTATATTGGCGATACAAAGACAGATATGTTAACAGGAAAAAGTGCAGATGTATTTACAGTCGGTGTATTATGGGGATTTCGAGATAGAGAAGAATTGGAGCAGTATCAAGCTGATGTTATTATTTCATCACCAAAAGAACTGTTGACAATAAAGTAGATAGACTTCTATCAATATGAAAGAAACTATACAGGAATCATATTAGAAAGGAACAAAACAGAATGTTTTTATTTGTATTAGAAATTATGGGAAGTATAGCATTTGCCATTTCCGGAGCGATGGTAGCAATTAAAAAAGAATTTGACCTTCTTGGAGTCATTGTACTAGGTGTGACCACCTCCATCGGTGGGGGCATTATTCGTGATGTCATTTTGGGGATTACACCACCAAAAACATTTCAAAATTCAATATATGCAAAAGTTTCCATCGTATGTTCCGTTTTGGTATTCCTTTTTGTATACATCAATCGAAGCAATATGATGAAACGAGAAATTATCTTACTTTACGAAAAATTTCTTTTAGTATCCGATGCAATAGGACTGGGAGTATTTACTGCTGTTGGAATTAACATCGCATACAGTCAATTGGATGAACCCAACAAATTTCTATTCATCTTTGTCGGTGTTTTGACAGGAGTAGGAGGAGGACTATGTAGAGATATGATGGCGGGAAACAAACCGTATATCTTTGTGAAACATATCTATGCCAGTGCTTCGATTGCCGGTGCAATCACAACCGTATATCTTTGGGAACTGACAAATAAAAATATTGCAATGATGTGTGGAATAGCAGTTGTTTCCATTATACGATTTCTTGCAGCACATTTTGAATGGAATCTACCTAAAATAAAGAGAACGGAAGAAAATAACAAAAAAATAATGATTCAAAAGTAAATACTGAGCTATAGAGTAATTATATATTCTTTGTGGGATGTCTTATTTACGCAAATAATACTTTTTTGATACTTATGAGTCCTGTTACTATTGTAAGATTGAGATGTTAAAAGTTTTAATTATTTTTTGTTAGAGTGTCTGCTATTACATTCATACTTCTTTAGATACTAAAAATTTTCTAAGACTGTGTATCAAAAGGATAGTTCTTTAAGTAATATACTAAAGAATTTTGAAATCATCTAAAAAAATTTGTATAAGAGGTGTTGATATTCTGTTATCTGCAATTTGAATGAAAGATAACCTATGGGAGAGTTTATGTATAACTTTTTGAAAGGTTTCTCTCAAGAGTTCTATATTTGGTTTGGATTAGGAAGACTTCAACTAATGATTTTTCTCGAAAGGAAACCTGTCACAATATTAAATAGTACTACGTTTTTTTAGTTTGATATTAAGTAAAGTAACTCAGTTACAGAGCTATACACTAATATGTTATATGTTCTTTTAAGGTTTCATAATTTAAGAAATATTATAACATGCCTATATTTAATGTTAGTAATCCTAATAAATTAAGAATGTTCTAAAATGAAATTAGCCACCTAAATGGAATTAGATTACAAAAAACATCTTTAAGCGATATAATTAAGTTGCAAACAAAAATCATATCAAGGAGCTTAAAGATGCAAGAGCATTATACACCAAAGAATAAACATTTAACACTAAAAGAACGCCAATTAATTGAAGTATGGACAAATGAGGGGAAAAGCAATCGTTGTATTGCTAAGCTGCTGGGAAAATCACATCAGACGATAAACAATGAAATAAAAAGAGGTCTAGTCATACAACAATTGCGAAAAGGTCTTTATAGGAAAGCATATAGAGCAGAATATGCACAAAGAAAATATCTTCAGAATAGAAAGAAATCTGTAAGGCACATTGGACTGGATAAAGAGAACATTAAGATAATTAAATATTTTCTTAAAAAACATTACTCCCCTGAGATGATCGTTAACAAGGGTTATGTAGATATTCCTGTATCAACCATATACTATTGGATTACCCGTGGATATTTAGGAAAGAAAAGAGACTGTCTACTTTATCCTCGAAAGCCAAAGATTAAAAGACCTGTCCGGAGCGAAAATTTTAGAAGATTTGGTAAATCTATCGATGAGCGTCCTGATTCTATCAATGAACGAACTGAAATAGGACATTTTGAAATAGACACAGTAATATTAACACGCGAAAAAAATAAATGTCTACTTACAATGACAGACAGAAAATCAAGATATGAGATAATACGGTTAATGAAAGATAAAAGTAGCAAATCCGTTAATGAAGCACTATCTGCCATAATCAAAGATTATGAAGTAAAGTCAATAACAGCAGATAATGGAGCTGAATTTGCCGGATTATCCGATGTAATCTCTGAAGATAATATTTATTATACACACCCATATTGTTCACAAGAAAGAGGAAGCAACGAAAATCATAATCGCCTAATTCGTAGACACTTACCCAAGGGTACTAAAAATACCACCTCAGCGGAGGTGGCAAAGATAGAACTTTGGATAAACAGATATTCTAAAAGAATGTTTAATTATTTGACTCTGGAAATTGTTTATCAGAATGGCTAACTTCATATTGAAATATACGTTCCTAATAAATTATAGAGTTTTTTCAATAATTGTTGCTCTTATAGGCCTAAAATAATTAATGTTATTTTCGTGCACACCGTCCTATCTTAACAGGGCAGCACACAGGTGTGTTTCTTATTAGCTTGCAAGCAGTGTATTTTTTGCTATCTACAAACGGGTCTCTTAGATTAAAATACTTAATTAATCATTTTCTTTATTTACTTTCAATTAATTCGATATTTAGTCCTGTATTATTTGGTTATTTTTATTTGTTATCTCTACATAATATCCTTACGCTAAAATGCACTATTTTTATATGCAAACTTCATTTCAACACCTTTTCTAGCAAAATGTTCTTTGTTAATACCTCTTATTGCTTCTTTCTATATTTTAGTAAAAATACTACCACTATAGTTACAATTTCATTATGAGTATTTTCACTGTGTAATCTTTTTTGAACTATGCAATTATCACTTGTGTTTTTTATACAAGAAGAGAAGGTTTTATATAAAACCTTCTCAAAAAAATTCTAGAACTTTTATTAAATGAGTTTTATTTGTTATCTATAGGTGTGTTTTCTGGATTGATAATAAGTGGCTTCCACATATCAGGTTCTGACTTTTGTTTATATCTTGCATATAGCCAAAATCCTAAACCTATAATAGCGTACCCTAATAATGTAAGCCAAGCTCCTATTTCCATAGCCATCACAGAAGCAATTAAAACCCAAATACAAAATAAAAAACCAACAACAGCAACTACACTAGCATGCTGGACATAAAAAGGTCTTTCCCAGTTAGGTTGTTTTTTTCTTAACTTCAAAAAACTTAATACAACCATCAAATAAACTAACCCAGCTGCAATTCCATATATCGTATAGATGTAATTTACCCAAGTTTCTGGTGCGAAAACGGTAAAATAAACAGATGCCACACCTACAAGAATATTAGCTATATAGGGTTGACCGTTTTTATTAATTTTTGCAAAGACAAGAGGAAACTGTCTTTGTTTTGCAGCACCGTACAATGTACGTGAAGCTGAAAGCCAGAAACCTGACAAAGTAGTTAGGCAAGTACCCGTTCCCATCACTACTAGGACTACTCCTAACCAGTGTTTTCCTATAATATCTGCAACTCTTGGATCGACAACGTCAGTTTCAGCTATCCACTGTTGATTAACAATTCCACCAACTCCTATTACAGCTAAACCATAAATGAGAACTGTGAGAAACAAAGAACTAACAAAAGCTACTATAAGCTTTTTTCTTGGGAAGTTTGTTTCTTCTGATAATTGAGGAATTAAATCAAATCCTACAAATTTCATGATTAAAAGACCTACTGCAGCACTATATCCACTAAAACCTTTGGGAAAGATAGGTTTCATAGTAGCCATGCTCCATTGATCACTCATAATGAATGTAATTGAAGCTAGAATAGAAACCACTAGCGTGGACCAAAACAATACATTTTGAATTCTAGCTAAAAACTTGATTTCAAAATTTGTCAATATGAACCAAATTAAAAGAATAACTGCTGCAATAATTTTAACCTGTATAAATGTTATTGGAAACAAATACCCCAACATACTTGCTATCCCATAAGATACAGTAGGCATTGCCATTATATATAATAACATTACACACCAAAAGCAAAGCCATCCTGAATTCCATCCAAAAGAATTTGATATCCAAATATTAGCTCCTCCAGCATAAGGCAACATACTTGTCAGCTCTGCATAAATCAAACATAGAGACAAAACGAGCATGGCACAAGTAATCAAAGCTATAGAAGAACCTACTCCACTCAATTCAAACCACAATTTAATTTCTACCATCCAAGCTGCAATCATTCCTCCTGCAGCCATCGCAATAACTTGAAATAATCCTAATTCTTTCTTAAATTTATTTTCATTCATGACATTTTCCCACTCCTAATTAAGACAAATTAAGTTTTTTTACTTAAGTAGACTAAATAAAAATAATTTGATTTTAGTAATCGTGCCTACCCTTAATTTACCATTTTTAAAAGAACTTCTTATCTACCATAGAATAACTTTTAAGTCCAACCTCCAATTGCATACATATAAGGGTAAATAAGGCAAAAATAAATATTGTTTATTTTGTATAAAGTTGGGCAATAAATATTTTTGTGTCTCTGACATACTTCCTAAAGACACAAGGGAGTTGTATATCAGAGACAGCTTGTACTTTGGTAATATTAATAACATTGAAAAGCAGCATTGAATCTTATAACAATTAAAGTTTCAAGTAATTATTTTCCTATATTTTTTCCTTTATCAATTCAATTACTTCGTCTGCTTCCATTACATAAGTATAAATAATATTCATAATTTTCAATTCAGTATCATGCAATTGCATATCTGGTGCGGCACAAGCATCGTCTATGGTGATAACTTGATAACCTGCGTCAGCTAGACCTCTTACTGTAGAAGCTACACATTGATCTGTTACAATTCCACACACTACCACTGTAGTAATTCCCATATTCAGTAATAGTTGTAAATAGTTGGTTCCTGTAGTAACACTATCTGTCGTCTTATTTACAACTATCTCATTTTTTTGAGGTGTTAATTCATCAACCATCTGAGCTGCATAACTATCTACATGAAGAAGCATACCATTCCATCCCTCTGTTTTTTGAACAGGTGAACGATCCTCTCCGTCTTCACGCAAACAAGCAATTCTTCCAAAGCTGACAGGTAATGAGTTCTCTCTAAAAAAATCTAAAATTTTCTTCGAATTTGGTATTACAATGTTTTCCAATCTGTCATAATGGGGTTCCCATCGTTCCCAATCGCCTGCTTCTTTAAATCCTAATGCTTCCCCAAAATCTCTTAAACAAAATTCATTTTGAAGATCAACAACAAGTAACATTGTTTTCTTTGGTTCAATAACATAATCAGGGAAATCTTCAATTCCATCATAATAAAAAGATAAAAATTTACGATTTAGTTTCATAGATACTCCGCCTCCTGAAAAAATTTTAAATATGTATACCTATCATAAGGACATACTACCAAGAATACACAACTATTTTTAAAATTTCAGAATATTTCGATTTATTATTAATAAAAATACAAAATATTATCCTCTATTAAGAATTAAAATTCTAGAATATTGTGTCTTCTTATAGTTACTTATATCATAAGAATGCAGTGTTGTGAGATGTATGTGAAAAAATAATAATTTAATTTAAAAATGTAGTTCTAAAACAGCTTTTTTTGGTTGATGTTGTAAACCTTAAGCAAAAATATAGAACACTTTAGAAAAATTATGTTTTTGATAGCAGATATTTCTAGTTTAAAAATTCAAGTAGGATGGACGGTATACATTTAAAATGTTATAAATATTAAAAATAAACGCAGAGATTTAGTTTTCAATTCCAATAAAACAATCAAGCTTGATATTAGAATCTATGACAATGGTTTAAGAATGTAAGTATAAAAAACTTTTCAATATTCTTTACATAACGAATACCATTTAAGTAGACGAAGGATAATAGAAGTGTTTTTGTAGAGAATTTAAATTAAAAAGGAGCAGCTTGATTTTTATTAACTAAAGATACAACTAATTCGTATAAAATCTTCATTCGATGTCTGTATTAATTTTCTAAATAAAGGAGAGTATTATATAATGACGGTCATTTACAATCGCTCTTCAAAAGTTTGGGTTCTTTGAAGAAATTATTTTTTGGGGACTGGAAATGGCAACTGATAATCTGATAATGCTGCTCAGAATTTTTGGTACAAGCGATTATATATAACAGGACGTATTACTAGCTCTTTTGGGAAAATATGTGATTTTGTAGTACTTGTATTTAAAAAAATATTTAAGACGTTGAAAGAGAATTGTTTGGTCGGAAGTGGTGTGACAAAGTAAATCATCTAAATAATGAACATTTGATTTAATATTCAATTTAGAATATTATGTGTTACTCTTTCAATAATCTGTTGGTTAACATGGTAGAATATTGTTAAAATTCTTTTGATAGATTATTTGAGATTTATTCAACCTCAAACTGTTTGTTGGTTAGTTTTGATTCTTATGTACTTTGTCAGTTGAGTATATGAAATTGTGAGAAATAAAAATCCACTACTTGTATATGGGAAATGCTTGAAATTTAAGATAGTATAAATAGTATTGTAACCATTGTATAGGATGATATTTTTATGAAAAATAAATTAAATACTTTGTTAAAAACAAAACAGTAAATATTACATTGATTGCGTTTATTCCTAAGAAATAGGTATAAAAGGAAAAATATCATATAATTAATTAAAAAAATAATTTCTTGAGAAATATGTAAGAACAGGATATGTATATTTAAAGGATTATAGTATGGTAGAAGGACGTTGTATAAAAATTCAATTTATAAATTAATAAAAGCGCACCAAAGATAATCGGTTCTGAGTTTTTTTATAGTAATTGAAAGTCAAGAATATATTGATGATATTTGATATTATTGTTGTTATATTTATATATTAAGTTCATTTTCTTTGTTTATATTTGTTAAATGTTTATGATGCTTTTTTGTTTATGAATTGTACTATCCTGCCATTTTTTCACTACCTGGACTTTTATAGACTTGAATTTTCCCTCAACTCTTATACTATGGTCATCTTTTCGTTATATATTAATAAGTGGTATATTATAATATGTTTCTAAAGATAATCTTCTTGTTGGTATGATAAATGTTGTTTATGCTTAAACTTATTATGTTAAATACTCTTCCAATAGCTTTTTTCACATATATTAATAAAGAATAAGTCCAAGTTGATAATTCGAGATAGAAAAATGTTAGGAGATAATAGATATGTGACAAAAAAGTAAAAAAAAGAAAGCCATCTGATAAAATAAGTTTAAGGACAAACCAAAATTATCAGAGAGAGGCTTTCTATGAAAATAAGTATAACAGAAGAAATGAAATTTCGCCAGTTGTAGAATATGCAATCAAATATAATAATAACGCAAGAGCAGCAAGAAGATACAAAACAAGCAGACAACAAGTACAAAGATGGAGAAAAAAATACGATGGACCCGTACAATCTTTGGCAAATCAATCCAGGCGTCCGCATAAACATCCTAAGCAACATACAGAAAAAGAAATCAAATTAATACAGAACAAATATCAAAGACACAAACATGAAGGACAAGTATATAGAAAAAGCATTGATGCAGGATATAAACGAGGCTATGAATCCATGTGCAGACAGATAAAGAAATTCAAGAACTATGAAAATGGACTATAGTCAAGTAAATAGATACAAATTTGGAAAATATTTTTTGTAAAAAAGTTTTATTTGCTCCAATACTCTTTTTCTTTTTCATTAGGACTCATGAGTCCTAATGAACCATGAGGTCTCTTTGAGTTGTAAAATCCCTCAATGTATTGAAATACTGAGAGTTCTAATTTTTTTCGTGTGATAGTTTCTACGATGGCATTCCTCCTTTTTCAGATATTTAAAAAAGCTCTCGCAGCAGGCGTTATCAAAAGGATAGCCCTTCTTAGAAAAAGACTGAACCGCTCCGTGAGAATCTAAAAGCTTTCGAAAAGACATCGCTGTATACTGCGTTCCACAATCCGAATGAAATATCAATCCTTGAGGGGAATTTCTGTTCGTGTATGCTTTTTGAAAGGTTGTTGTTACGAGTTTTTGGCATTCGATTTGGAGGAGAGATTCCAAGCAATGATTTTTCTTGAAAACAGATCCATGATAATACACAAATAATACCAAGTTCCATTTACCTTGATATAAGTCAAGTCACTCGCCCATACCATGTTCGGAGACTTCGGATTGAATGCTTGGTGCAAATGATTATAGTATTCCATGTGATCTTCCGAATGATATTTTAAAACAGGTTTCTGTGTAGACATTTTAGGAAGTTCTAAGGTTTTTATCAGTCGGTACACTCTCCCGACACTGATGTTTATGCCATGGTCACGTTCTAAGATATGAGTAATCTTATACGCTCCAAGTCTTTTATCACAATCGGTATAAATTCTAAGAATATTCCTTGCAATCTCTTGATTTTCTTTGATTCTAGGAGATGCTTCAGAGAAGAAATGCTTGTAATAAGTACTGCGATTAACTCTCAAAACCTTGCAAAGAAGCTTAATACTGTGCTGAAATCTAAGTTTATATACTGCATCTAATCGTTGTCTGAGTGTGGCGTGAATATGGCAATCGCTTTTTTTTATATAATATTTTCCTCCTCAAGCTGAGCCATTCGTTTTTGAAGTTTCTTGATTTGCTTGGCAGTCATTATATCGCCGTCAATGGTTTTAACTTCAGAGTATTGCCTGATCCATTTACCTAAAGCAGAGAGAAACACCATATTCTTTAGCCAACTGGGTCTGAGTTTTACCATTTTGGTAGAGTCCAACAATAGATTTTTTAAAATCTTTGTCATAGGGTTTGTGTGTCATAGAAAGTATCCTCCTTTGTGATGAAAAAAATGTAACATAATGTGCTGTTATGTGTCTACTTTTATAAGTATCATCCACCCATGGCAAAACAGAGTAGTAGAAAGAAGTCATAAGATAGACAACGAACTATTCTACAGCAAAAGAAGATTCAAGAGTGAAGAAGAGATGTACAAATCATTTAAGAGGTATAGTATAAGAACCAATAACATAGCAAGAAGAGTATTAAAATTTAGAACACCGAATGAAATGGTAGAGAATTATTTTAAGAGTGTAGCTTAAACTTTTACCGGGTGGTTTTGTCACATATGTTTGACAATCCTAGAGTCATTCGATAAAAAAGAGAAGAAAAGAATTGACAAAGAGAAGAAGATATGATAAATTAAACACACCATTGAGGTTGGAAAAAGACATCGAGACGGAAGAGAAAAAGAAAAGCGAAAAAAGTTAAAAAAAGATGTTGACAAAGCAAAGAC
>NZ_DBHIIC010000034.1:0-3638 GCF_057248345.1 Filifactor sp.
TCAGTTTAATTGAATCTCTGATATGTGCATAGATACGATAAAAAAGACTTTCGTTTCGTCTTGCAAGTTCCAATCCTATCTTTGTTTGATCATAGGCGAGTTTTGGGTTGATTTTGCAAACTTAAACCCATTTCACAATTTATCAAATTGCACCAATTCAAGTTCCACTTTAAGTGCCCCTACTTCAGTAGAAAAAATAGAGTGAAAATGATATAATGTCAAACAAAATGAAGTCATAGCATGACAAAGAGTGGAGGTACATCATGGATAAAAATACAGTTCGTATTGTGAGAATTGACAAGGATGCTTTGTTTGAGTTTCTTTATGAAAACTTTGTGGCACAACAGGAGGAGATTCTTGAAGTTTCACCGATAGAGTGTATGAACAACTTTGCTATTGACTGGGATAAAGGCGATTTTATTTTTACAGCACATAAGGCGGAAGACGAGGAAGAAAACTTGATTCCATTTCCTACAGATATTGATATCAAGGAATTGTTAAATAGATTGCCTGCTACAACAGAATCTGTTTTAAGTGAGACAAAGAATTATCAAGATTATACCTTTGATGAATTACGTAAAATTTTGAAACGAAACGAAGAGTCCGATAAGTAGAGAGAATCAATCATTGCTTTGTGACCATAAAAATTTAATGTGATACGAGCATCTGTTGTAAGAAAGAATATATGATTATCACTTCAAATTGAAACAAATCCTTTTCTCATTTTTTTACAAGTTGAGAATAGGATATGGAATGGTTGGTGGATAAGAAGAACGAGAATGAGAAATACCAATTGGAATTGATAGTACAGTAGCAAACTTAAATAAGTAGTGTTAGAAGAAATACAAGATGAATGAGTCACCCTCTTTACTGAACAATCGGTAAGGAGGTTTTTTATTTTGATTGTAATGTTGGATGTTAGGATAATAATTTGATAATTGGTAGAAAGAGAATCTGTTTAAAGATATTTCAAAAATGATGGAGAGATTATGTGAAGATGTAAACAACCTGATTGCTGAAACAATCAACAGGATAATATGTCGACATTGGTTCCATTCATTTTTCTATAAATTATTCAAAGAGAATGATTTTCTAAAAATACATGATATAATTTGTGTAGGAATATGAATGAAAGATAGTAAGCAAGATGATGTAGCTATCATCATTTTGAAAGAATAGATATTTGACCAAGAAGTGTAGAATAGAAGACCTTTTAGGAAGGAGAAAATAGGTGAGTGAAGTGAAACATGTTAACTTGAAGAGCATTGTGGAAAAGCAGAAACAATTTTTTGATACCGACAGCACAAAATCAGTTGCATATAGAATCAGAATGTTGCAGAAACTGGAACAAGCAGTTAGAAATCACGAAGATGAGATTCTTTCGGCATTGCATCAGGATCTATCAAAATCGAAAGCAGAAGCATATATGACGGAGCTTGCAATCGTGTATGGCGAGATACACGAAGCGTTGAAACATGTGAAAAAATGGAGCAGACCTGAGAAAGTAAGAGGAACGCTCGGCACATTTCCGGCAAAGAGTTATATCTATTCTGAACCTTATGGAGTTGTGCTGATTCTGTCGCCATGGAATTATCCTTTCAATTTAGCAATTGCACCGTTGGTAGCTGCAATTTCGGCAGGAAACTGTGCCATCATCAAATGTTCCAAAGAAAGCAGACATACATCGAAGATAATTGAAAAAATCATCAACGAAACATTTGAAGAACGATATATTTTCTGCGTAGATGCAGAGATTGATTATGATGAGGTTCTGTATCAGAACTATGATTATATCTTTTTTACAGGAAGTACGAGAGTGGGCAAAACCATCATGCGTGCAGCAAGTGAAAATCTGATTCCGGTTTCCTTGGAACTTGGTGGCAAAAGTCCTTGTATTATTGATGAGACGGCAGACATCAAACTTGCAGCCAGACGCATTGCGTGGGGGAAACTGTTAAATGCCGGTCAGACCTGTGTGGCTGTGGACTATGTTGTTGTGCATACCGAAGTAAAGGATAGATTTATCAAAGCATTACAAGAAGAAATCGAATTGAGCTATCCAAATGCCATAAATAATGAGACTTACCCGAGAATCATCAATCAGCGTCACTATGAGAGATTACTGAACTTCATACAGACGGAGAAAGATGTTATCGGCGGACAAAGGAACGATGAGAAACGAAAGATTGCACCGACTATTTTTCCTAATGTGGAATTTGACCATGAAGTGATGAGAGAAGAGATTTTCGGACCGCTACTCCCTGTGATTGAATATGATGATATCAACAAAGTCATTCGCACCATCAAAGAACGTGAAAAGCCGTTGGCATGCTATATCTTTTCACAAAAAAAGACAAATGCCGATGCCATCATTCACAGCCTTTCTTACGGTGGCGGATGTGTGAATGATGTGATTCTTCAAACCGCAAATCATCGTATGCCGTTTGGCGGTGTGGGTTATAGCGGAATGGGTGCCTATCACGGAAAGACCGGATTTGACACACTAAGTCACAAAAAAGGAGTGGTACGAAACAAAATCATATTTGATTTACCGTTCCGATATGCTCCGTTTGATGAAGCGAAATTCAAAAAGCTAAAGAATCTGATGTAATAGGTAAAAAGGAAAAAAAGTTTTGATGAGAAAAAGTCAAAAATTCAAAATGGAAAGAGAATGGTTTCTGTATCAGAAGATTTTTTCAGAGATTCTCTTATTAGAAGAATTTTTTGGAATCAATGCAGTCTGTAATGTGTATTTTAAGGAACAAGGAATTTAAATGTTCGGGAGGTGGAGTGATGAATGATATGACAGAGATATTAGACAATGCCTTTTGTCATCTACAAAATGTAGAGATGAAAGAACGCAAAAAAGCTGCGAATATCTTGATGAAAGCTGCTTGTGCCGAACTTGGGACAAAAAAGACAAAGCCTGTAAAAGAATGGTTTATTGTAAATATGGAACAGTACTTTTCTGCCATAGAAGAAGAAACAAACCATGAGGTGCTATGGATTCATCTCTATACATTACAAAATTTTTGTGCAAGATATCTTCATTTGAACCATCTTTATATCATGGATTCGGATATCATTACGGAAGACAAGGTTCAAACCTTTGAAGAAAAAAGTAAAGAGTATGCACGAGGTTTACTTACAACGCAGAGTCATCCCAAAGTGTTACAAGCGATTGCATCATTTTTTTGGATTTACGAAGAACCGTTTGTTTGGGATATTTTTATCGAAGTATTGAAAAAGAAAAGAGATAAATTGACATTATCTCATATCGGGATAGCCATCAGACAATGCTGTCGTTTGTCACAGGACCATGATAGAGCTGACTATATTTCGGACAGTCAATTAAAAGAGTTGGTAGAAGTTTTGGAATCCAAAGAAATATTGCCAAGAGAAACGGAATTATTAAAAAGTTTGTGATACTGATCTGTTTCTATTGAATTAAGGAAGTAGATTTAAGAGTTGTTATATGACAAAGTCTAGAGAACAAAACGCTCACTCTGAGGATATAACACAGATGGAGTTTCGATAGGAAGAAAAACTTTTCAAAATTGTTTTTTATTTATCAAATAGAACTGAAAATAGAACTGAAAATAGAACTGAAAATAGAACTGAAAATAGAACCGAAAATA
>NZ_DBHIIC010000034.1:3738-15387 GCF_057248345.1 Filifactor sp.
CTGAAAATAGAACCGAAAATAGAACTGAAAATAGAACTGAAAATAGAACTGAAAATAGAACCGAAAATAGAACTGAAAATAGAACTGAAAATAGAACTGAAAAATAGTGAATACCGTATTATCCTTTTCATAATGGTGAACACCAATTATATAGTATGAATTGGATAACCATTGTGGAGTATAAGATGGAAGAACATGCTTTGATACAAAATGTATAATTGTACCGAAAAATGATAGGATGATATAGAATAAGCATGTTAGTTCTTATCAGGACTGTTTGATGTGATATGAAGTATTGAAACAGAATGGCTGAGAAAGAGAAGGATTGATAGAATTTAAATAAGTTGTAAAAGTAGGATGAATTGAAAAAAGTTCGGTGGAATGTTAACACCGTAGGATAAGGAGGGAACGATATTGGAATTTTATATCGCTGAAGAAGGGAAACCGGTGAATATCGGTTATGAGAGCACAACGATTGCGTACTATGGAAGTGAGATAGACTTATACTATGAAACGGAACCACCACATGGTGACGGGATTTTTTCTGCAAAGTTACCGCTATTGGAAATGAAACTCCCTTTTTGGATGTATGGTAGAAATCTTGTGTTTTTGGATGCGTATTATCTATTAGCGGAAACAGTTAAGAAAGGGACATCAAGTCCGATCACAAGTATGTTAATCAATATTCACACAGGAAAATATGCGAGCTTAGACAATTGGTATAACAACATATCTGTTGAGGAATCGGAGGTTGTATTAAAAAATGACTTCGATGGAAGCGCTTTGACTTTGAAAGATGTTGAGAACCTCAGTTGGGTGTCACTTGTGTAGCAACTGACGATTGAATGGAATCGTATAGGAATCAAAATAACATTAAAATAACAGCAAACTACATTTGTTCATCCATATGTGGTATTCAAAAAAAGTATAGGATGTTTTGATTATTAAGTAGTGACAGGAATATTCACACGATGTAATAAACTGATATGGTGGTAGACGGAAATTTTGGGAGAACTGTTTGAGAGAAAGGAACGGATGATTGTGTTTTAATATGTACAGTCAGAAGTTGTTTTGTCGGTGCATTCATTTTGCAAATATGATATAAGAAAAATGCGGAGGTGGAAGAATGAAGGATATGGATTGGGATAATATGCGTAAAAATTTGGAGGCGCTGTATGTTTTGGACAATGCATTGACTGATCCGTCGGAAGAGTATTTGAGGTTGATAAATAAGAAAGAGATTGACTCGAATCTCAAATATGAGATAGATAACGGAGCGGGAGATTTGCTATCTGTAATTTTTACGGAAACGGCAGTGTTGATAAAAGGATTTGCACACGAAAACAGTCTGAACCAATTTGCTTCTGATGAATGGAATCAAAGTATTATCGACAGGATGTATGAAGGGCTTGACGAGAAATGGAAGAATCTGTTCTCAGTGGAAGAAAGAGGACAAACTACATTTTTTATTTGGTATGATGGGGAAGTACATCAACATCAAATGGATGGAAATGACGGTGGTTGCTGGTTATTGGGATATTTGCTCGATACTTATGAAAGGTTTCAAGAATTTGTTACTGAATATTACTCTATGGAATTTGACAATCAACTATTGCAAAAACTGTATACGAATTCTTTTTTGTCAGATATGGAACTATCAGAATTGATTGCAGGATAGTGAGGTTATAGAGTGTTCAGAGAGATTAGAAGAACGGATTTTTCTGTAGAAGAAAGAACAATGATATCGTTTCTGAAGATTAGTTTGTAGATGATTCTGAACGGCAATTAAGGTATTCAATCAATAAATCGAATTTAGACTGTGATTGGGAGGAGATGAAGATGTCTGTAACAATTTTTGTGCACTTAAACGAATCGGAACATAACGATTTTGACATTATAACATTCAGTCAAGAAATGGAGAAAAAGTATCCGGGTAGCAAGTTGGAAATAAGGGATTCAGTGCGATATGATCTTTGTTGGGAAAATTATTCCAACCAATACCAATTTGAATTAAGAATGGATCAAAAGCGTTCTACTTTCGCAATAGAATACTTCCATTTTGATGAAACGATGGATGAATATGCAAGGTTTATCTTATGGTTGGCAAGTTTTTTTGGAAGAGAAAAAGAAGTGATGTTGCTCGATGAAATTGATTGCAATCAATTGGTATTAACCTGTGAGAACACGACGGATGATATCGTAAAATGGCTACAAGAAATTATCAACTGAATCATCGTCGGATAGGATAGAACTATTCTATAGTTTAAAAACTGATGAGTATAGGGCTTGATAGTTATGAAGAAATTGGAAACAGAGAATTTTTATCATAGAAAAAGCATATAACAAATGGTATAATGTCAAACGGATATTATATCAAAGAAACGAGGATTTAAGGAGATGAAACAGATGAATTATTTATTTTTGTTATTGATACCGATAGGGATAAGTTTAGTGGTTATCAGTGGTAAGCATTTATTCCGTTCTGCCACTGCAGAAATGGTGTATGAAATGCCGTGTAGCAATGGTGAAGGTGTTTTTACCATTTCTGAAAAGGGAAATTATGGCATTTGGATTAGCGGAAAACTGTTTTCAAAATCTCCGGTTGGAGAATTCGGATTCAATGTAATCAATCAGCAGACAGGTAATAAAATTCCTCTTTCGTTCAATATTATGCGTACAAGCGTAAGTGGATTTAAAACGGCAAGATTGGAACTGTATTCTTTTTATGCGGAAGAAGGGACTTATGTTATTTCATTGGATGGGGAATCCAATGCTTTTGATAAAGGAATTGCAGCTGTAAGAAATACCATTATTCAAAAACCTATCGATTACAGTTTGTACTCTGTTCAGATTCGTAAGCACAGACCGGTATATGTTTTATTCCTATCTATTTACGGTATGATATTCGGAATCATGGCAACCATTTCGGGAATTGTTCTTCCGATTGTTTTAAAATAATCGGCTTGTTGCAAAATTTGACTGAGAGAGATGAGATAGAGTATCCTTTGAGATATTTTTGAAACAGTATCGTTGAGTACTGAGTGTGATGAAGGAGACTGCAGTATCTGACTGGTAGAAGTCATTTATAGAGCATTCTCTATTATTCTAGGAATATGAATCATGGATTAAACTTGTAAAGAAAGATTGTTTTTCATAGTAGTATCTGTCTTTTCTTTTTTATCATCAAACACGTTAATAGTGTTTCAGACAACATTTGATAACAGTCAGAGGAATAATGTGTTTGGGGTATGAAAGGAAGATAGTATCCTATCAGGTATACTTTACTGAGATACGGATTGAAGTTTAAGGAGTTGAAGAGATGAAAGTCATTGATTTGACACACACCATCAAAGAGGATATGCCTGTTTACCCCGGAACGGACACACCGAAATTGATTCCGGCGAACAGTTACGAAGAGGACGGATTCAAGGAAACACTATTACAGATGTATACACATACCGGTACCCATGTAGATCCACCGGCACACATTTTTGCGGGAAGGACAACATTGGATGAATTTCCACCGGAGCAGTTTATCGGAAAGGCTTTGGTAATAGATTGTCATGAGTTGCGAGAAGGTGAAATGATTTCCATGGAGCATATTCGTAAAGCCGGAGAAAATGTAAAGAAAGCTGATTTTCTATTGTTTTATCTCGGTTGGGATAAACGCTGGGGAACGAATGCTTATTTTGGAGATTATCCTTGTATCGATGATGAGGTATTGGACTTCATTCTATCCGGAAACTATAAGGGGATTGGGTTTGATGTTATCGGCATCGATCCGATTGCAGATATGAACTTGACACGTCACAAAAAACTGTTTCGAGATTGTGATATTGTCAATATTGAAAATCTCAAGAATTTAGACCTCTGCGGTAGCGATTTGTTTCGGTTCAGTTGCTTTCCGCTAAAGATAGAAAATAGTGACGGTTCTCCGATTAGAGCAGTTGCATGGTTCGAATAGAGAATATTCCGATAGGAAAAGTTCGAATAGAAAATGACGATTTCAAATGATAATGAAGAAAGATTTAAGGCGATAGCAATATCGTCTTTTTTTGATGGAATCACAAACTGATAAAAAATAACAAAGAGAGTAAGAATAAACATGACAATTGGAACAGCAGGAGGATAGGCTAAGAGATTTGTATCTATTAGAGGAGATATGATAAAAAGAAATTTCATTTGTGAATTGTATAGACTGGAGATTTATCTTACAATAGAAAAAATACACTAATAATAGTATAATAGGTTCAAACTTTTTAAGAGGCAAATTTGAGTTAAAATAGGAGGATATTATGGGAACATGGAGTGCAACGATATTTGGTAACGATACCTCTTGCGATATTAAAGATGAATTTTTTGAGAGATATAATCGGGGAGAAGAGCCGATTGACATCAAAGATGATTTGCTTCCTTATGAAGATGATGACGATAGATTTGATGTCATATTTAGTTTGGCACATTGTTTGTGGGAAGTAGGTCAGTTAGAGGATGCGTTTCTTCTTAGAATCAAAGAAGTGATTGAAAATGGAGAAGATTTAGTTGTTGCGAAAGAGTTAGGTGCTGATGATAAATTTTTACGTCAAAGACAAAAGAATCTGGAAAAATTTTTGGATAAAATCAGTGTCAAGAAAGCAAGACCTAAAAAACGAGTAGCCCCGCCCGTTCCGATAGATAGCAAATACAGAAACGGGGCAGTAATGGCATTTCAATATCATGACGGTATGTGGGGAGCTTTGATTGCCATAAACGGACGATTCTTTGATAAACAGACATTCTATTGCTACATTCAAACGACGATAAAAACTACACAAAAGCCGACAATGGATGATGTGCGCAAGTCCTATATCATTGATGCGAACTTTCATAATAGGGAACGAAACTCTCTTCCATGGCGTTCTCCTCAGTTCTATTATGCATTTGACAGCTGTTTCAGACAGTATTTGGGAGTTAGAGAAACGAAGAAATTTGAACCTTATAATGATTCACTTTTTGAAATCATCGGATATTTGTCTGATTGGGGTGAGTGTTCAGGGGCAATTCACAACCATTTTGAGTATGGCTCCAAGACAGTTGAGGAGTTTCAATTTGAAGCTAGGAAATCGTTGGGGGCAGAATATAACAAGCATATATCTGTTCATACAACAATGACAGTAGAAGAAATAGACCAAGAGTTTATCATGCGTCTCAATTCATAGATTATTGAAATCGATAGTTGAGTTGGAAACTATCCCATCCGATATAATGACAGAAAGACAGTATCGTTTATCAAGTAATGAGATAAGAGGAGAGAAAACATGGAATTTGTACATGATAAAAAAAGTAATATTATTTTCAGTTTGTATGGTAGTAGAGTCCATGAAATGAAATTTCATAATAAAATGTTGAAATTGAAAGTTAGTGAATTATTTCGATATATAGATAATGAAGAAAAATCCTATCAGGGTGAAATCTGTTTTTATGATTGTGACTTAGATTTATGTAGCGTGTTGATTTTTAATAAAACCTTAGGGCAAGGATATTTCAAGGGTAAGGCAATCAGTATGAAAGAATTTATGGATAAGTACGATAATTTAGAATTTGAGATTATTACTGAAGGATATAATGCTAACAGTACTACTTATATGGGATGGATTTGGGAAGAGGGAAAAGAGCCTGTTTCCGGTATCATGTTTCTTTGGAACAGGGGAGATATGGTGTATCGAATCGAAGACTAAATTTTGAATGTTGCCTTGCCTCAGATAACTTGTAGAGATAGAATAAAGATGGAAAATAGATAGTTTGAATCTGAGTATTACCAACATATATCTGTTCCTACAACAATGACAGTAGAAGAAATAGATCAAGAGTTTATCATGCGTCTCAATTCATAGATTATTGAAATCGATAGTTGAGTTGGAAACTATCCCATCCGATATGATAGACGACAGTATTGTTATGGGATAGTTTTTTGACATGGTAAGACAGTAGCATTTATCAAGTAATGAGATAAGAGGAGAGAAAAATGGAATTTGTACACGACAGAAACAGTAATATTCTTTTCAGTTTGCATGACAGTAGAATACAGAAAGTCGATTTTCAGAACAATACTTTGAGATTGAAAATGAATCGTATCTTTCAATATACTTCCGAGGGAGAAAACATTTTTTCGGGAGATATTATCTTAAAGAACTGTGACTTGGACGAATGCAGTGTTTTTATTTTTGATAAAGTTGTTTATGAAGGGAAATTCTCAGGAAATGCTATGAGTATGAAGGAATATATGGAAACATATTCTAATGTAGAATTTGAAATTTTGACGGAAGGGTATTTTGGGTACAATACAATTTATATGGGCTGGATTTGGGAAGAGGGAAAAGAGCCTGTTTCCGGTATCATGTATCTTTGGAACAGGGGAGATATGGTGTATCGAATCGAAGACTAAATTTTGAATGTTGTCTTGTCACAGATAACTTGTAGTGATAAAATAAACAATGTAAAAAGAGAGGAGGTAACTTTGTGAGTCAAAAAACACTTAAAATCTTAGGGTGGATAGCGACATGTACTGCTATGTTGATGTATATCTCCTATTTTCCTCAAATTATCAATAACTTACATGGAAATAAAAGTGGGTTTCTACAACCTATGGTTGCAGCAATCAATTGTACTCTATGGGTAAGCTATGGCTTTTTTCAAGAGAAAAGAGATTGGCCTATCGTCGTTGCGAATTTACCTGGTATCATCTTCGGTACTCTTGCTGCAATTACTGCTTTGTAGAATTATTTTGTCAATAGTATTCATGGTATGATGCTGATGATGAAATCAAAAAAGTCAGAAATGGGATTTTATTATTTTTTCTTTTTCATATTGTTTTATGAGCGACATTACAACGAAACAATCAATCATTAAAAAAGAAAGTTGTGTTTTTGGAAAGAAATGATAGCATATAATCAAATATTGGGAGGAAGTTATGAATACATTTGTTTTGGTAGCTATCAAATTGTTGATTGGTTTTTTGGCTCTGATAACAATCATAAATATATCGGGTAAGGGTAATTTAGCTCCATCCTCTGCCAGTGATCAAGTACAAAATTATGTTCTTGGGGGTATTATTGGAGGAGTCATTTATAACAATAGTATTAAAATACCGGATTATATCGGTATCTTATGCATATGGTGTGCTCTTGTATTAGGTTTAAAATGGATTAAAAAACATAATGTAAGAGCAAAACAGTTAATCGATGGAAAAGCATTAATCATTATTGATGAAGGGGAAGTTAATATTGAAAATTGTCAAAAAGTGGGGTTATCTGCCCATGATGTATCTTTTAAACTTCGAACCAATAATGTGTATTCCATAAAAGATGTAAAAAGGGCTGTTGTAGAGCAAAATGGTCAAATCATTATTATTCATCCGGGCGAAGAAAACCCGAAGTTTCCGTTGATAACAGATGGTCAATTACAAACTGATATTTTGGAAGTAATAGGCAGGGATGAAAATTGGCTCATGGAGGAAATAAAAAAACAAGGACTGAACAATTACAGTGATGTATTTTTGGGAGAATATATAGATGACAAGTTGATTCTGGCACCATATCAATATAAATAGGCAAATAATGAAGTGTGCTAATCGATAAATTAAAAAGAGGTGGTATCAAAGTTTCTGATTGTGCATCAGAAACTTTTTGATATTGTAGAGATATTTTGAGCTATCTACTTAGAAATTAACCGGGAGATATGAAATGAAGAAAAATGTGAAGTGCACAGTAGAAGATATTTTCAATAAAATGAAAGAAATCTATCTGCATGATGGAGAAGAAGCTCTTTATCAAGAGGATGATTGGCATATCTATGAGGCAGGTGATGAGGAAAGGCTGTTGACTACTGTTTGTTGTGTGACGCCTCCACCTGATTTTGATGAAGAAACAGGGGAAGAAATCATACCTGAGTTTGCTCTTGAACATGGAATGAGAGCATCTATTTTGCCGGAGATTTTTCAAGATGTGATGATAAATGTCCTGGAACAAAAACAGGATGCAACCAATGAAGAAATCTTAAGAGCATTGAATTACTATATGAAGAAAGATACATTTCTATCAATTTAACAAATATTTGGAAAGCACTCTTTTATTATTAGAAAAATAAGAGACAGGTTGAAATGGACTGTCAGAAAGATAAAATAGTTTGGTTTTCTATCTGATTCCATGATAAGAAATAAAAATTTTTAGAAAATAAAAAACACAAGTTATAATGGAACGGGTGATTCAAAGTTATCATTAAAATTTATTTTTGATTGAGCGATAGTTTATTGGTGTTCTTCCATGACATATGATTCTTGCATTTTGAAATCCTATTTCGTATCACTCAAACTACAACAATAAGAATACAAAAAATGGAAAGGAACTTTTTTTGAAATGAAAAGGGAAATAAAATTTCACAGTATAATGTATCGGTATTATTTGTTTATTTTTTTATTTGCTGCCTTTGTGATTGCTTTCATAGCAGATTCACAATTATCGAATGGAGAACAAGAAATAACGATAGGCTTTTTTTATAGGACACTTGCGATAAGTACAAGACAGTTAACACATACTGCTCTTGCAATCTGTATTGCCATCTCGGCCATATTTTCGTTTGTAAATTACAAATGTTCTATCTCTGAAGAAGGGATATATTTTAAAAAAATCGGATTACTTGTACCATGGGATGAAATTGTTGCGATAAGCCATGTTTGGTTGAATGATTTTTCTCGTCCGACAATGGGACGTTTCTATTTCTACAATCGCAAAACGATAGTGATTTATAGAAAACAATATAAGCCGATTTGTGTTTACAATATTTCTCTATTGGCACTCTATGCCATAAAGTGGTATCATCCTGAAATCAAAACAAATATCGTGTCCGCTACTTTAGCAACTGTCTTTAATGTGGTACTGAATACAGTGATACTTTATGGAATATATAGTAATCGGATTGAGAATATTCAAATTCAATATGTTATGATTTTCATTGGACTGTATGCGATAAAGGTATTTGCAGTGCCTTTGTTGATGGTTGCCCAGCAAAATTATTTGCATGGAAATCATTTAGCTCACTCGTTGGGATATCAAAGAAATCCATCAGATGTGATTCATGTTTAATGTCATTTAGTGTATTGCTTAAGATTGGACTTGAGATGAGGGTATCATTTTGTGTCATGTGATGAGATTTTGTTCTGTCATACATGGAAGAAGAGAAGGATGCTTATTGGATACAAGGGAAAAAAGTACCATGATAGAAGAAATGATGATTGAGGAAGGTGATAGTATGAGAATCCTTTTAGCTGAAGATGAAAAAAGAATGGCGAAGGCGCTTATTGCACTTTTGAAACAGGAAAAATATGATGTGGATCATATGTCGGATGGAGCTTCTGCGCTTGATGCATTGGAAACCGGTGTCTATGATATTGCAGTCATTGACGTTATGATGCCTGAAATGAACGGATTTGAAGTTGTTTCCCATGTAAGAAAAAGCGGGATTAAGACACCGATTCTCATGCTTACGGCGAAGAGTGAATTGGATGACAAAGTGGAAGGACTTGATAGCGGTGCGGATGATTATCTTACCAAGCCATTTCAGACACAAGAACTGTTGGCAAGACTTCGAGCGCTTGTCAGACGAGGTTCTACACTTCAAGAAAACGGACTTCGTTTTGGTGATTTGGTCATAGATACGAAAACGGCAACACTTTCCTCTGAAGACACAGGTCAAAGTGTACGCCTTAGTGAAAAGGAACTGCGTATTTTGGAATATATGTTTCGGAATCAAGGTCATATTATGACACGTGAACAGCTTGCCGTAAAAATTTGGGGATTTGAAAATGAAACCGAGTACAATAATGTGGAAGTGTATATGTCTTTCACAAGGAAAAAACTGGCATTTGTAGGTTCAAGGGTTGAGATTAAGGCTGTACGAGGGCTTGGATACGAATTGAGGGAAAAAGATGTTTCATCAATCTAGAAAAAAGATTATACTATCGATTATGGGCTCGCTCATTCTTTTGTTCGCTGTCACAATGGCTGTGATTGTACTTGCCAGCTTTCGTGAGGTTCGGCACAAAAATTTGGAAATGTTGGAACGATATGTAGAGATGTACTCTCTTGAACAAATAACAGAAAGAGAGATACAACCTGAATTTCAAGCGGGAGAGTCAGAGCAACCAAATGATGAAATAGGAAACGGTCCTATGGATGATGTCACACCGGATGAAGGAAGTAGACCTCATTTTAACGAACTTCCAATCGATCATAGACCGGATTATCAGCTATCTACTTTCTATTCTGTTGCTGTTTCTACAGATGGTTCTGTTCTTGCTGTGGATGATGGAGGAAGGGAAGCTTATGATAAAGAAGAACTGATACAAATTGCAAAAAAAATGTTGGTTAGAAAAAAACATTCCGGAAGAACCGGAAATCTGACATATAGAATAAGTGAAAGGCAAGGATATACTTTAGTTGCTTTTATGGATAATACCTTATCGGAAGGTGGACTTAGAACTCTGTTACGATATGTACTGATTGTAGGGATTTCTTCCATATTTGCGATGTTCTTTGTTTCTTTTATTCTGTCCAATCGCATTATCAGACCTTTGGAAGAAAATGACAGAAAACAGAAACAGTTTATTTCAGATGCAAGTCATGAACTGAAAACTCCGGTTGCAGTAATTGATGCAAATGCAGAGATACTTTCACGTGAGATTGGTGTGAATGAATGGCTCGATAGCATTCGATACGAGAACAATCGCATGGGAGACATTGTAAAACAGTTGCTCCATCTTTCTCGTGCTGAAACCATGACAAGTTCGATGGAACAGATTGATTTTTCTCGGATTGTTACAGGAGAAATACTTGCTTTTGAAAGTCTCGCTTTTGAGAAAGGCAAGACATTATTGACTGATATTCAAGAGAATATTATTTTGAAAGGAAATCAATCTGAGCTTGCACAACTGGTATCCATTCTCTTGGACAATGCAGTTAGACATTCGACAGATTACAAAATTCAGATTTCATTGACGCATAGCAATCATGTTGCTGTATTGAGTGTAGTGAATTCCGGAAAAGAAATTCCTCAGGATAAATTAAATCATCTGTTCGATAGGTTTTACCGACTAGATGAAGTAAGAAATAGTGAAGCTCAACATTATGGAATTGGACTTTCGATTGCAAAAGCAGTGGCTGAAAAACATGGTGGAAGTATTGGAGTTTCTGCTCAAAATGGACAAATCAGTTTCAATGTGATACTTCCGATAAAAAAATAAAAAAATTTTAAAATTTAAAAATCTTCAATCTTATTTCAATAAACCTCCTTTACAATAAGCTCATCAAAAGTAAAGGAGGTTTATTAATATTATGAAAAAATTCAAAACTTTAACAGCAATTCTGTTAGCAGGAACCATTCCATTTGGATTATGTGCCTGCGAGAACAGTAATAGCACAAAATTAAATGGAAATAATAAATTAAATGAACAGGTTGCGATGAATGGACAGGATAACAACTGGGATTCATCTGACGGATGGGGAGGACCGGATGGAGCACCACCTGATGGAAGGGGAGGTTCAAACGGAGGACAGTTTGATGGACGTGGAGGTCCACACGGAGCACCACCTGATGGAAGGGGAGGTCCACACGGAG
>NZ_DBHIIC010000035.1:0-15331 GCF_057248345.1 Filifactor sp.
AGAATTTGGTACATGTAATATCTATAGTAGAGAGGAATGTAAAGATTGTTGGGCAAAACTCTATTGTTCAGGAGGATGTGCTGCTAATTCTTACCATGCTACCGGAAGTATTGCTGGTGTATATGATTATGGATGTAAACTCTTTAAAAAGAGAATAGAATGTGCGATTATGATGAAGGTAGCAGAGCAAAATGAAAATTTAAACTGATTGAGGATCTGATATAATTGGAGAATACTATATGATACAATAAAGAGCAGGAGCATTGAAGAAGTATTTCTTTTAATTGCTCCTGTTTCTATCTATATTAAAAAATTAATCTAGTAATTGAACAAAAAGATTGATTTGTTGCAATTGAAAAATAAATGATGTTTAGTGAAGACATGATTATAACTAATTAATCAAATACCTAGTTTTGTAAACATATTATTCTATTCATATCATCGTGTTTACAAAAGATTGATTTTTGAATGAGTTATGTTATAATCTAACTGTATTTATTTAGAAATATAACAGAACTTATTTTGAATCATAAATATCGTTGTATGAAGTGACGATGGGAGGAAACTTTTTGATACTATCAGGAAAAGAAATTTTTCGAAGACTGGGAGAAGATATTATAATTGAGCCTTTTGATTCAACTCGTTTAAATCCGAATAGTTATAACTTAAGGTTGCATAATGAGCTATTAGTATATGAAGGTGATATTTTGGATATGAAAGAAAAAAACGCCTTTAAAAGGATAGTTATCCCTGAAGAAGGATTATTATTAGAGCCAACTAAACTCTATTTAGGAAGAACAGTCGAGTTTACAGAAACAAAAAATTTGGTTCCAATGTTGGAGGGTCGTTCATCTGTCGGAAGATTAGGCCTCTCTATTCATATTACCGCCGGTTTTGGTGATGTAGGTTTTAAAGGTTTTTGGACCTTGGAAATTCATTCGATTCATCCGATAAAGATATATCCGAATGTTGAAATATGTCAGATATACTATCATACAATTTGTGGAGAATATGAGAATTATTCAAGCGGAAAATATCAAGGGAATCAAGATATTCAGACAAGTTTGTTATATAAGGATTTTGAGAAATAACCAATGAAATGGAAAAAGGAGATTTGATATGAAAGTATTTAATATTCAAATGAACATCGATCAAAATAATCCGGATTACAATTATGATACTGCGGAGCGTTGGATTAGAAAAGCACATGAAGAAGGAGCAGATGTAGTCGTTTTACCTGAATTATGGAATACAGCTTTTCATATGAGTGAAAAATTATTTGAATTGGCTGATAAAGATGGTACAAGAACAAAAACATTTTTTTCAGATTTATCATCAGAACTCCATATTAACATTGTAGGAGGCTCAGTTACAGTACTGGAAAATGAAAAGATATATAATCGTTGTTATGTGTTTGATAGAGATGGTAATCAAATAGCTCAGTATGATAAAGTTCATTTGTTCTCTTTCTCGGGAGAAGAGAATTATTTTGCAAAAGGAGATAAAGTTGGTTTTTTTGAATTAGACGGTATAAAATGTGGTGTAATCATATGTTATGACATCAGATTCCCTGAATGGGTAAGACTTTATGCATTAAGTGATATAGAAGTGTTGTTCTGTGTTTCTGAATGGCCAATTAAAAGAATACCTCATTGGAAAGCGTTAACTCAATCAAGAGCTATTGAAAACCAACTGTTCCTAGTAGGATGCAACTTTGCTTCTTTGACAACAAAAGGAAAGTTTGCAGGAGAATCTGCCATTTTTGATCCTTGGGGAGTGAATATTGCTAATGGTCTGGAAGAGGATGGCTTGGTATATGGAGAAATTGACTTTGATAAGTTAAACGAAATTCGAACTACTTTGAATGTTTATCAAGATAGGAGAACAAATTTGTACGATATTTCATTTAAGTAAAAATAAATATTGATTTGAAATACTGGAAAAGAGGGACAAAAAATTTTTTTTAATTGTTTGTCATCTATATTTACGATATAATAAATGTTAAGAAAAATGTACTTTTTGAAATAAAGTGTGAGTTTTAAATTTAACTTGGAGGGAGATTATGCATAGTGTTCAGTATAAGCGAGTGCTGTTAAAACTTAGTGGCGAGGCATTAGCTGGAGGAAAAGGTGTTGGAATTGACAATGTGGTTGTTTCCAATATTGCAAAATCAGTTAAAACATTGACTTCCAGAGGGATTCAAGTTGCGATTGTTGTCGGAGGTGGAAATATTTTCAGAGGTCGTAGTGGGGAAGGAATGGATCGAACTACAGCAGACCATATGGGAATGTTAGCGACAGTCATCAATTCATTGGCGATGCGCTCTGCTTTAGAAAATATCGGAGTAGATACAAGAGTACAAACAGCCATCGAAATGCAAGCGATGGCAGAGGTATACATTCGTCTGAGAGCAATGAGACACTTGGAAAAAGGAAGAGTTGTAATTTTCGGTGCTGGAACAGGAAACCCCTATTTTTCAACAGACACCGCAGCAGCCTTGAGAGCTGCTGAAATTGATGCGGATGTGATATTATTAGCTAAAAAAGTGGATGGAGTATATGATGATGATCCGATTACGAATCCAGATGCTAAAAAATTTGATCATTTGACATATATAGATGTCTTACAAAAGAATTTAAAAGTAATGGACTCTACAGCGACATCGTTATGTATGGATAATAATATTCCAATTCGAGTATTTTCTTTGGAAGATCCTGAGAATATCATTAGAGTTGTTGATGGAGAAAAAATAGGAACAATTGTAGAAGGAGAATAGTTATGAAATTAGATGTGCATATTGAATTAGAAGATAAAATGAACAAAACAATCTCTGTTTTGAGAGAAGAATTAAGCGTGATTCGTGCTGGAAGAGCAAATCCAGCAATGTTAGATAAGGTTTCTGTGGACTATTATGGAAGTCAGACGCCATTGAAACAAATGGCAGGAATTTCTTCTCCTGATCCAAGAACAATTATGATTCAACCTTGGGATAAAACTGCATTGAAAGAAATCGAAAAAGCAATTTTAGCATCTGATTTGGGATTTAATCCTACCAATGATGGAGAAGTTGTTCGCATCAGCATACCTCAATTAACTGAAGAAAGAAGAAAAGAATTGGTAAAATTGGTTTCTAAAACAGGAGAACACTCAAAAGTAGCTCTTAGAAATGCAAGAAGAGATACAAATGACAAGATTAAAAAAATAGAAAAAGACGGTGAACTTGGGGAAGATGATGCAAAAAAAGCATTAGACGAAGTGCAACATATTATTGAAAAATATACAAAAGAAATTGATTCTATAGTTGCAAAAAAAGAAGCAGAAATTATGGAAGTATAAGATGTTAAAATATCAAAATTTGATTGGAAAATCTTTAAAAGAAGCAGTTATTTTTTTGAAAAACAAAAAAATACCTTTTGATATTTTAAAAACACAAGGAAAAAAAGATAAGGAGCTCTTAAAAGAGCCCTATGTTGTTGCCGTTCGTGAAACTGATAGGATACAGGTAATTGCTAGCAATTTTTTTACAAGAATAAACAGGTAGGGATATAAGTAGTTCTTTGATGGTAAGGAAAAAGTCAAGGACTACTTATTTCTGCATTATTAGGAATTTGAGAGGATAGTTATGTTGGAGAAACTAGACAAAGCATATATGCCAACCCATATTGGAATTATTATGGATGGAAACGGAAGATGGGCAAAGCAGAGAATGATGCCCCGAAATTTTGGACATAAACAGGGAGTAGAGACTTTAAAAAGAATTACTGAAGAATGTAATCACTTAGGAATAAAATATTTGACAGTATATGCGTTTTCAACAGAAAATTGGAAACGGTCTGGCTTAGAAATTTCAGGAATTATGAATTTATTAGTTGAATATCTCGCCAGGGAGTTAAGAAATTTGCATGAACAAAATGTAAAATTGATGACAATCGGAGATATTGAAAAATTACCTAAGGCAGCATATAACAAGTTAATAGAATCAAAAGAATTTACAAAAAACAATACTGGTTTGGTTTTGACAGTGGCATTAAATTATGGAAGTAGGAGAGATATTTCTCAAGCAATCAAAAAAATTGTTTTATCAGACAGAGAAGACCCAATTGATTTAGATAAAGTGAATGATAACTTTTTGAGAGAATTTTTAGATACTCACTTTCTACCTGATCCTGATTTGATTATTCGTCCCAGTGGTGAACAGCGATTATCAAATTTTCTGATGTGGGAAGCTGCATATACAGAATTTTGGTTTTCAGACATCAATTGGCCTGATTTTAAAAAAGAAGATTTATATCAAGCTTTACACGATTTCCAAAATCGTAATAGACGTTATGGTGGAGCAAAGTAATATGGTAAATTTTTGTCATAAATTTCTTGTTTTGTGAGTAAAAAAAGAATAATATGTAGAAGAGACTAAATAATAATATTTGATTCTTTATTAAGAAATAGGAGTAATTTAGATATGTTGGTTAGATTTTTATCAGCGTTGGTGTTGATTCCTTTTTTACTATTTTGCGTACATTACGGTGGAATATATATGTTTATCTTCCTATGTGGTGCCGCTTTGATAGGAATATATGAAATGACGCATGTTTTTCAAAAAAAAGGATATCGTGTATTACAAAAAGAGTTATATTTTTTCACTTTTCTAACATTCATTTTATTATTTTCAAAAGCAGAAATAGGAAAAAATTATAATATGACACCTTTCCTTCTCGTGTTAGGTGCGATTTATATGATTAGAAAGAAATTAAGTGTAGAAGAATTGGGACTGAATATTTTATCGTATCTCTACATTTCTATTTCTCTTAGTTATATTTTTAAAGTAGAACTAATTTCTCATTCTTATGTATGGTTCATTTTTATTTTGGCCTATGCAACAGACACATTTGCTTATTTTAGTGGAAAATTATTTGGGAGGCGTAAACTGATTCCGCAAATTAGTCCAAATAAGACAATAGAAGGTGCAGTTGGCGGAATAATCGGTGCAGTTGTTTCTTGTGAGATATATATATTTTATTTAGGAGAAACAAAATATATAATTCCAATTATTGGAGTTGCTATTGTAGGGAGTATAATCTCTCAAATAGGTGATTTGTTTGCTTCAGCTATTAAACGGTTGTTTGAAGTAAAAGATTATGGAAAATTAATTCCAGGTCATGGAGGAGTATTGGATCGTATTGATAGTGTTTTATTTACTGCACCTTTTGTATACTATGCTTTTGTTGTAATTAAAATTTTTATAAAGTAGGTTCATTTTGTAAAATTTATACAAAATTTTTTCAAAAAAACTAAATTTATGGGTTTTAATTTGGTATAAAATACTTTGTAAAATATAGTTAACATACAAAAAAGTATAGATTGGAGGAGGTAATGGAAATTTTTCATACAATAATCGCATTGTTGATTTTCGGTTTCTTGGTTTTTATACACGAATTAGGACATTTTATAGTTGCTAAGAAGAATCATGTTAGAGTTTATGAGTTTGCAATAGGAATGGGACCGAGTCTATTCAAAAAAACATATCATGATACAGTCTATTCAATCAACTGTATACCAATGGGTGGATTTGTAAGAATGAGTCCTTTTGAAGGTGATGGCGAAGTTCCTTGTTTGCCCGAGGAGGATTTCAACAACAAAAAACCAAAGCAAAAGATTGCTGTAGCTTTGGCAGGGCCGGTAATGAATATTATTTTTGCTATATTATCATTTTGTTTATTTGTTGGTATTGTTGGATATGAAGAAAATATTGTAAATCAAGTATTACCAAATTATCCGGCATATCAAGCTGGCATTTCCGAAGGTGATAGTATTGTTGCTGTCAATGGAGTTACTACTAACAGATGGGAAGACGTCACAAAAGAAATTTCAAAAGTTGAGAAAGATACTATCATTGTGATAGATATTGTCACAGATAAACAAGAGAAAAAGACTGTAGATATAGTTCCGGTTTTAAAAGATGGGCGTTATATGATAGGAATAACACCCAAAATAGAGCATAGATTCCTTCCGTCCGTTAAAAGAGGATTTTCTATGACATTATTGATTGGAACAGATATGCTATTATTTTTGAAACAACTAATTACCGGAAGAGCAAACACAAATGATTTATCTGGACCAATTGGTATTATTCAAGCAGTCTCTCATACTGCAAAAGTAGGTTCAGAATACCTATTGTATATTACAGGGATAATTAGTTTGAATTTAGGAATTTTGAATTTATTACCGATTCCTGCATTGGATGGAAGTAGAATTTTGATTTCTATTATTGAATTGTTGAGAAAAGGGAAAAAATTATCTTTGAAATGGGAGAACAGAATTAATATAGTAGGCTTTGCATTTTTATTGGGACTTATGGCTCTAGTAACATACAAAGACATTGTACGTATATTTTTTTAAGTATAATTAAGATAGGGGAAAATTGATGATAAATCGAAAAAACACAAGAGCAGTAAATGTGGGTGGAGTTATGGTAGGTGGTAATCATCCTATTGTTATTCAATCTATGACAAATACACCAACAGAAGATGTTGCTCAAACGGTAGCTCAAATTTTGGAATTGGAAAAAGAAGGCTGTCAAATCGTGAGATTAGCGATTCCGACTCATGAAGCTGCGATAGCTGTAAGAGAAATAAAAAGAAGGGTGAATATCCCTTTGGTTGCCGATATTCATTTTAATCATACTTTAGCTTTGGAAGTGATGCAAAATGGTATTGATGCTTTGAGAATCAATCCTGGAAATATTGGTGGAAAAGAAAAAGTAAAAGCTGTTATTAAAATGGCTAAAGCAAAAAAAATTCCTATCAGAATAGGAGTAAATGGAGGTTCTTTAGACAAGAATGTCTTATCGGAAGATCGTACAGTGGTAGAATCTATGATTCAAAGTGCATTAGAACATATTTCCATTTTAGAAAAAATGGACTTTTATGATATTGTAGTATCTTTAAAAGCTAGTGATATTTTTCGATCGATAGAAGCATATACCCGTTTTTCTCAAATTTCCTCTTATCCTCTTCATTTAGGAATTACCGAATCAGGAGGAGTAAGAAGCGGTGCTGTAAAATCCTCAATTGGAATTGGAAATTTATTGATCAATGGAATAGGTGATACTATTCGTGTATCTTTAACTGCAAATCCAGTAGAAGAGATTGTAATAGCAAAAGATATTTTGAAGTCTTTGGACTTGTATGATAAAGATATTAAAATTATTTCTTGTCCTACTTGTGGAAGAACAAAAATTGATTTGATCCCTTTGGCAGAACGGATTGAGAAAGCAGTTAAGGATATTCACAAACCAATTACATTGGCAATTATGGGTTGCCCTGTAAATGGACCTGGAGAAGCGAAGGAAGCAGATATTGGAATAGCTGGTGGGATGGGTGAAGCGATTCTATTTAAAAAGGGACAAGTTGTGCGAAAGATAAAAGAGGCAGATATTGAAGTAGAGCTTCTTAAAGAAATTGATAAAATGTAACTGATATCCTTGTCGATAAATAGTGTTGACAAGGATTATTTCCCTATAAGAGAAAATTTACAGGTAATGGTATCATTATTATTCAAGAGTAAATAAATAGAAAGAGTGAAGAATGAAATTAAAATCTTATTTTGAAAAAAATCATTTCAGTGTTATTTACATTAAATATTTGAGAGACAGTAATACAGTTGTCTTCCTTTTGGAACTGACACATTTTTTAAATGATTTTGAGATTGAGAAACATGAACAAGAATTATCAGAGTTGTTGCAATGTCCTGTTGTTTTATCTGTACAATATTCAAATATTGAAAAGAATGAAAAATTTTGGACAGATTACTTATCTAATTTGAAAGAATATCTCTTTAGAAAATATCCATCGTTAAATGGGATGAAAAATAATGTTACGATTGAGATAGATGCAGAGCATAAAAAATTACAATGTTGTGTTTCTCAGAAATTTTTACATAATAACTTGAAAAATAACAAGTTAGATATAGTAATATCTGAAAAAATACGCAGAGAATTGGGAATTGCAATGGAAGTACTGTTTGTGTGTGGTTCTTCTGAACTTTTAATGGAAAATTATCAAAAACAGCAAGAGGATTATTTAGAAGAACTTGTTCAAAAGATGGAAATAAATACATGTGAAACTTCAAATGACAAAAAAAATATAGATTCTGTTTGTATGTACGGAAAGATTTTTTCAGGAGAATCTGTTCCACTTAAAACAATACGGCAGGCAATGGAAAAAGTTGTTTTGGAAGGGAAGATATTTGCTCTGGATAAAAGACAGATGAAAAATCAAAAGTACCTCTATCTTTTCAATATTACTGATCAAACGGATTCCATTAGCTGCAAATTATTTTTGAAAGAAGATAACTTGCAACTATCGAATGGAGATTATGTGAAAATATTGGGTAACGTAACTTATGATACTTATGCGCAGGAATTAGTTGTGATGATTTCTTCCATGATGCCAAGTAAAGAAGAAAAACGGTTCGATAACTACGAAAAAAAGAGAGTAGAACTCCATGCTCATACTTCAATGTCTTCTATGGAAGGGCTGCTGCGTACAAAAGAATTGTTGGAAGCAGCAAAAGAATTTGGACATAAGGCCATAGCAATTACTGATGATGCAGTTGTTCAAGCATTTCCAGATGCGATGGAAAGTGCAAAAAAAACAGGAATAAAAGTACTTTACGGAGTAGAAGGTCATCTAGTTGATGATATGTCTAATATCTTAAAAGAGTTTAATGACAAAGACTTAAATCAGGAGTTTGTTGTATTTGATATTGAAACAACGGGTTTTTCTAGTATCAATGATGCGATTATTGAAATCGGTGCTGTTAAAATAAAAAATAGAGATATTGTAGATCGGTTTAGTGAATTTGTAAATCCCAAAAGAGAGATTCCCTATAATATCACGGAGTTAACCTCTATTACCAATGAAATGGTGCTTCATGAAGATACAATAGAGAAAGTTATGCCAAGGTTTATGGAATTTTGTAAAGAAAGTGTTTTTGTTGCTCATAACAGTGATTTTGACACATCATTTATTAAAGAAAATTGCAAGAGATTGAATATTCCTTATGATAGGATTGCTATAGATACCGTCGAATTGTCTAGAGCTTTGTTAACAGATTTGAAAAAGCACAAATTAAATATTGTTGCTAAAAAATTGGGCATCTCTTTAGAAAATCATCACAGAGCCGTAGATGACGCAGAAGCAACAGCCCAAATTTTTTTAAAATTTTTGAATATGTTAGAAGAGCGTGGTGTAACAACATTAGCAGAAGTAAATCAAAAAATTACAAAAACAAATATTGATACTATTAGAGATAAATCTATTACTATATTTGCTCAAAATTCTGTAGGATTAAGGAACTTATACAAATTAATTTCTTTTTCACATATCAAACATTTTTATCGTATCCCTCGTATTTTAAAGAGTGAACTCGTTGAACATAGGGAAGGTTTATTGGTTGGTACAGGCGGTGAAAACGGAGAAATATTTGGTGGTGTAAGAGAAGAAATTGAAAGAGGTGTTTCACATTCTATAATAGATGAAAAAATAAAATTCTATGATTTTGCAGAAGTAATGCCTGTTAGCACCTATCGTAGTTTTTTTAGTACTAGATTCGATATGAGTGAAAATGATTTGAGAAGAATTAATCAGAGAATTTATGATGCAGCTGCTAAAGCGGGAATAATGACTGTAGCTGTAGGAAATGTTCATTATTTGAATCCTGAAGATGGTATTTATCGTCATATCTTACGGTATGGGCAAAAGAAAAAAGATGATAGAATTGATCACGCCCTATACTATCGAACAACGCAAGAAATGTTAGATGAGTTTGAGTATATGGGAAAAGAAATCGCTCACGAGATTGTTGTGCAAAACACAAATGATTTTGCCGATTCAATTGAAGAGATAATGCCAGTTCCCGATGGAACATTTCCACCTGAAATTGAAGGTGCAAAAGAGAATCTTAGAAATATGTGTTATGATAAAGCAAAACGAATTTATGGAAACACTTTACCTGAGATAGTCGAAAAAAGACTCGAAAGAGAGCTGAATTCTATCATTGGGAATGGATATGCTGTAATGTATATTATTGCACAAAAATTAGTAACAAAATCTTTAGAAGATGGATATTTAGTAGGTTCAAGAGGGTCTGTCGGTTCCTCATTTGCTGCAACAATGAGTGATATTACAGAAGTTAACCCGTTACCACCGCATTACATTTGTGAAAATGAAGAATGTAAGTTCTCAGAATTTATGGAAAGCGGTAAGTTTGGAGCGGGAGTAGATATGCCGAACAAACATTGTCCTCATTGTGGCAAAGAACTGAAAAAAGATGGTTTTGATATCCCTTTTGAAGTTTTTTTGGGATTTGAAGGAGACAAAGAACCGGATATTGATCTTAACTTTGCTGGAGAATATCAACCAAAAGCCCATAAGTTTGTAGAAGATTTGTTCGGAGAAGACTATGTATTTCGTGCTGGAACAATTGGAAAAGTTGCAGAAAAAACCGCATATGGATATGTTGTTAAGTATTTAGAAGAAAACCAGTTAGTTGCAAATAATGCTGAAAAACAACGCTTACAGTTAGGATGTACAGGGATAAAAAGAACTTCCGGACAGCATCCGGGAGGTGTTATGGTTTGTCCTAAAAATAAAGATATTTATGATTTTACTCCGATACAATACCCTGCGAACGAAAAGAAATCTGGAGTGATTACAACTCATTTTGATTATCATTCTATCAGTGGACGTATTTTGAAGTTAGATATTCTTGGGCATGATGTTCCTTCTATTATTAGACACTTAGAAGATATGACAAATGTTGTTGCAACGGAAATTCCATTGGATGATGAAAAAGTTATGACAATTTTTACGTCTACTGATGCAATTGATTGCGATTTGTCTAAAATTCAATGTGAGACAGGCACCTTAGGTATTCCAGAGTTTGGAACAAGATTTGTACAACATATGTTAATGGATACAAATCCTCATTCATTTGCTGAATTGATTCGTATTTCAGGTCTTTCCCATGGAACTGATGTATGGGTTAATAATGCTCAAGATTTAGTAAGAAATAACACTGTTACTTTGAAAGATGTTATTTCTACAAGAGATGACATAATGAATTACCTAATTCAAAAAGGATTGCCTTCTAAAATGTCATTTAAGATTATGGAAAATGTTCGTAAGGGTAAAGGTCTTACAGAAGAACAAGAAGAATGTATGATAAGCCATCAAGTACCAGATTGGTATATTACTTCTTGTAAGCGAATTAAATATATGTTTCCAAAAGCACATGCGGTAGCCTATGTAATGATGTCATTTAGAATTGCATACTTCAAGGTGTATCATAAAGAAGCGTTTTATGCAGCTTGTTTTAGTACAAAAGTAGATAACTTTGATGTTGACTTAATTTGTCGCGGTAAAGAAGCTGTTATGATCGCATATCAAGAATTGAAACAAAAAGAAAACAGTTTAACAGCCAAAGAGTCAGGATTTATCACGGTTTTAGAATTAGCTTATGAGATGTACCAACGAGGTGTGAAAATGAACCAAGTAGATATCTATAAGTCAGATTCCAAAAAGTTTTATGTAGTGGATGATGAGATTTTACCACCTCTGGTTAGTATTCCTGGACTGGGGCTAACAGTAGCCGAAAAAATTAAAGAAGAAGCTGCTAAGTCAGAGTTTATTTCTTTGGAGGATTTTAGGATAAGAACCAAGTCCAGTAAAATGGTCATCGAAACGTTAAAAAATCATGGTTGTTTACAAGGGTTACCTGACACTAATCAACTTTCTCTTTTTTAAGAGAAACAAATATAATAAATTTAATAATAAATGTTATGGAGGAATTGATATGAGTCAAGAAATTAAAAGTGAAGTATTTGAGTGGATAAAGGTTATTGTTATTGCAGGAATATTAGCATTAATTATTACACATTTTGTTAAACCTACAATAGTGAAAGGAGAGTCAATGGTTCCGACTCTATATCCAAATGATTACCTTATTATGAATCGAGTAGCTTATAAAAATAAATCAATAGATTATTTAGATATAGTTGTATTTCATTCCAATATTTCATTGGACGGAGAATCTTCCAAAAAGAAAAAAGATTTGGTAAAACGCGTTATAGGGTTACCGGGAGATATCATTGAAGTAAAAGATGGTATGGTTTATAGAAATGGAGAAGAACTCAATGAACAGTATATCAAGGATGGAATAACAGATCGTGATATCATAGTTGTTGTGCCTGAAAATCATTATTTTGTTATGGGTGATAATCGTTTGAATAGTAGTGATAGTCGTGATGAACGAGTAGGGATGATTTCAAAAGAAAGTATTATTGGAAAAGTAACATTGAGATTATTTCCTTTCAATAAAATTACGACAGACTTTTTACCGGAATAAAAATTGATTCTATCTCAATTCGAATCACTATACTTCTTGTTATGAAAAAAATAGAGTTTGTTGAAAAAACAGAGGAGATTTCATATGAAAATTAAAAAAACAAAAAAGTTAGAAGACTTGTGGAAAGAGCAATCTCATCTAAAACAAGATCATACGCCATTGGCGGTAAAAGTAAATAATAATTTATATCCTTTATCATATGATGTAGAGGAACAATCAGAAATTAATTTTTTAGATATTACAGATAATGATGGTCGAAGAATTTACATGACATCTTTGACGTTTTTATTTACCCGTGCAGCTAGAGAAGTTCTGGTTGGAGCTGTTGTGACTGTAAAACATTCATTACAAAATGGAATATATTTTGATATCGAGTACAAAGAACTATTGAAGAGTGCCCATGTTCGATTAATTGAAAAAAGAATGAGAGAACTTGTAGAAGAAGATATTTTGATTGAAAGGATTTCTTATACAAGGGAAGAAGCCATTCAACATTTGAATGCGGATAAATTATCCTCCAATAATAGTCAATTGTTGCAGTACAAAGATTCGTCTATGACCCATATTTATCGATGTGGATGGCTCCAGGACTATTATTATGGTTATATGGTACCGTCTACGGGATATTTAAAAGTGTTTTCACTCCACCTGTATAATCATGGAATTGTTTTATTAGGTCCATCCGAAAAAGATCCTTCTAAGCCAACAAAATTTATTCCTCAACCAAAATTGTTTCAAGTATATAAGAATGCATCTGAGTGGGGGAAAATAATGGGTGTCAGCAATGTACACGAATGGAATTCTGCTATTCGAAGTGGAGAGTATAGAGAGATTGTTCGAGTTACAGAAGCTGCACATGAAAAAAAGATTTGTGAGATTGCAGATATGATTCTAAACAATCGCGAAAAAGGGAGAATTATTTTGATAGCTGGACCATCAAGTTCTGGAAAAACAAGTTTTGCTCATCGGTTGGAATTACAGTTAAAAGTGAACGGACTTTCCCCAATCACTATCTCAATGGATAATTATTTTGTGAATCGAGAAGAAACTCCTTTAGATGAGTTTGGAGAACCGGATTTTGAAACTGTCGATGCAATAGACATTGCATTATTCAATCGTCAAATGGCAGAAATCATCGCAGGTGAGGAAGTTGTTTTACCTACTTTTAATTTTGTGGAAGGAAAAAAATACTTTGATCCAACAAAAAAAATACAAGTAGAAGAGAAACAACCGATTATTTTGGAAGGAATTCATGGTCTGAATCCAAAATTGACCAATCAAATTCCTGATGGAAATAAGTTTAGAATTTATGTGAGTCCATTAACTCAGATAAATTTAGATAGTCATAACAAAATCTCAACGTCCGATCTACGATTGATTCGTCGAATGGCACGTGATACCCAAACAAGAGGAAAAACGCCACAAGCTGTCATTCAGGCTTTTGATAAACTCAAAAAAGCAGAACAGAAGTATATTTTCCCATATCAAGAGAACGCAGATGTTATGTTTAATTCTGCACTTATCTATGAACTATCTGTATTAAAAAAAATTGTATATCCTATGTTACAAGGAATTGATAGTAAAAGCGAGGTTTATAGTGAAACTCGTAGATTGGAAAAATTTTTACAGTTTTTTGATGAAATGGAATTGGAAATAGATATTCCACCAACATCTTTAGTAAGAGAGTTTATAGGTGGTTCTACACTAGTATAAATGTACTATTTATCTTTATTTAATATTATAGAATAATTATATTATTTTAGGACTATGAAAAAAGTACCCTAGTATTTCTAAGGTACTTTTTTATTTATAGATGATTTTAAAACTCAATAAAAAATTATTTAACATGATAAGTTACCATATTATAGATATTTATATTGGAAGATAAAAAATTTTTAACTTTATTATGAGAGTATGTTTTTCAGACTATGAATCAACTTTTGATTATCTTCTGGTAATAAAGTACAAATGCGGAAAAATTTCTCATTCAATGTTTCAAAGTTTGCACAGTTTCGAATTGCTAAAGCATCAGGAATAAGTTTATCGTAAAGGTAGTCAGCATCGAATTTGTCCGAAATAATCTCACATAGAATGAAGTTACCATAAGAAGGATATACTTTAATTTGATCAAAAAAAGATAATTCTTTCATTAAATAGTCACGCTCTGTACATATCTTTTGGGAAGTTTCCTCAATATAATCTGTATCAATAAACATTTTCTCACCCATCATAGTGGCAATGATATTGATATTCCACAAATCTGTGTGTAATTGGAAAAAATCCAAGACTCTTTCATCTGAACAAAGTCCATATCCAAGACGAATTCCTGGAGTGGAAAAGAATTTACTTGTTCCTCTTATGACAAACAATTTTTTGTACTTTGTTGTCAACGGTGTAGATGAGTATTTATTTTTATCGGTAAATTCAATATAAGTTTCATCAATCATCACATAGCAAGATGTATGTTCCATAAGGCGGCAAATGTCATCTTGTGAAAAGATACTTCCTGTAGGATTGTTTGGATTGCATAAAATAAGAATATCTACCTGTTTTTCATTACTCTTTTCTATTACATCTGAAATATTTCCTCTAAAAAAATTTTCTTTTTTTAATGAGTATGAAAAGATAGTATTTCCTTCAATTTTATTTAATTCAGAGTGGTATTCTGAGTAAGCAGGAATCATAACCATAGAACGTTTTGGATTCACAAATTGAATAAATTTAGATATCAGTCCTGTTGCGCCCTCTCCAAGAATAATATTTTCTATATTAGCATTTGAATATGAAGAAATCGATTGCTTTAGTTTAAGATATTCAGGATCCGGATAAATGGATACATTTTGAAGGTGTTGTTTAACATATTCCAATGCTTTTTGACTGGCTCCAAATGGATTGATATTGGAACTGAAATCACGAATATCTTTTA
>NZ_DBHIIC010000036.1:0-14737 GCF_057248345.1 Filifactor sp.
CTTCAAAGCAAATAGAAAGCGAATTTTTAATTGCTGAAAGAGAAGGCTATAATATTAAAGCAATTGAAGGTGATATGACAAAAATTTTGCCTTTTGAAAATGAAACTTTTGATATAGTGTTTCATCCTGTTTCAAACTGTTATGTTGAAGATGTGCAACATGTTTTTAACGAAGCATATAGAGTTCTGAAAAAGGGTGGAATTCTTCTTGCAGGTTTAAATAATGAGATAAACTACATTGTGGATGACGAAGAAAAAGAAATTGTTTGGAAAATGCCTTTTAATCCATTAAAAGATAAAGTGGCTAAAGAATATATGATTAAAGAAAATTCAGGAATACAGTTTTCTCACAATATGACAGAGCAGATAGGTGGACAATTAAAGGCGGGATTTACTTTGCTTGATATATATGAAGATACAAATGGTTTTGGTAGGCTACATGAACTGAATATTAAAACATATATTGCAACAAAATCGGCTAAATTATAGGATCAGCTAAATTTTCAGTTTCGTCTAATTGAATATATATAGTTTGAGAAACAGTAAATCAAATTGGTTTACTGTTTCTTCTTTTCTTTCACTTCCAAAGATAACTGCCATTAAATCAAAAAATACTTGAAAAGACTCTCTTTGTCCATAATTGAAATATGAATCATTGATTAAAGTTATCATAAACAACTGTCTTTTTAATGCGATTGCTTATTCCCTTTTTCATCATCATATACAATACCTATATTTTTGAAAAACGGTACTTCATAATAAGAAGTGTTCGCTATTTCTTGATTCCAAGTTTTTATTTCGATTGATAAGATTGAATAGAGAAGTTTGCCGAAGTCCAGGCAATTTAACATCAGAATACAATATGGGAAAAACCTATTGTAATTAGACCGGCAATCATGTTTCCAAAAAAGATAGCAGGTAGGGCACGACGCATTCGGATGTTCATGACGGACGCCAACATGGCTCCTGTATAAGCACCTGTAGAAGGAAGTGGAATTGCTACAAACAGAAACAGACCAAACACATCGGCATACTTGAGTTTTTTCCCTTTGATATGCATTAGATAATCAAAGTAACGAGTCAGCATAGGAAGTATTCGGTGTTGTTTCATAAAGATGACTGCCTTTCGAAAAAAAGCAATCATAAATGGAGCAGGGAGAGTGGAACCAATCATTGCAAGCAAAAAAGTAAGTTTTGGGGATACATTAAGCATAAAACCGATAGGAATTGCTCCCCTAAGCTCAATTACGGGAATTGCCGCACATAATAAGACAATGAGTTCTTTCGGCAAGTTTAAATTCGATAATAAAAAATCAATCATAGAAATCTCCTTTTTTAGTTTAATAGAAATCATGTAGAATGTCCTTTTAGAAGGGAGATTTGTTTCAAAAATAACACTCTCTTATGATAAGATGGGTAATCAAAATGAATTGACACCTAAAATTTGGGTAGTAGTAGCATAACATATTTTGATAAATAGGGGAGAATTTCTATAAAACTGTAATGTCGTTGTAATTGAATTTTATAACTTAATCAAGTAAACTATATAACATCATTCAAATAGTTTATAGTTTCAGTTAGATTTCGTACGATAGAGGAAATATTTTTTGGAAGAACACAATTTTTTGAAAAAACAGTTTGTGATAGGTAGAATAGACAAGTCAATGATGGAAAGGATATTGGTATGAAGTGGATTAAAAAGTTGGGATGTTTATGTACAGCGGTAATTCTTGCAACAGGAATAGGGACAATTCCTTCCTATGCGATTATGGACCAGGAAGTTTATGAGATTCCACTTGGACAGGGAATGACCTTGAAAAAAATAAATGAAGTGTATGATTACGGTGTCCAAAAAATTAACATTGTAACAGCGGATTTGAACAATCCAAACATCAAGTTAGATTTGTTGTTTAATAAAAACGGAATTGCAAAAAGAGGGAAATTGAGCAGTATGGTACAACAGGAATCCAATGTTGTGGCAGCAATGAATGCAGATTTCTTTTCAATGGCAAGCTCCAGTTTTTCTATCGGTGCAATGATGAAAGATGGAAAACAACTTTCGACACCACACTATCAACCAAATACATTCGGAACGGTTTTGGTGGACAGTAATCAGAAAGTGGCAATCCAATATATTAAATCGGGAACGTATCTGAACAATACCAGCAAAGGTGTGATGACGGTTGCAAACTCTATCAATAAACCTAACGGTGCCGGGAAAGGGGTTATTGTGTATACTTCGGAATATCGTCCTACTACTCTGGGAGTAAACGGAACACGACCTAATTTGGTGGAAGTCATTGTGAAACAGGGTATCGTGACTGATGTACGTGTTGCACAACCTGCGACTTATATTCCTACAGACGGATATGCGATTATTTCAGATACTGCTTCCGGTAGAGATTTGGCAAAAAGATTCAGTGTAGGAGATACTGTTGAATTAAAAACAGAAATTACGATGAATTATCCGGATACTCAGATGGCAGTAGGCGGAGGAAGTCTTTTGATTAAAGATGGTGTCGCAACTACAATTAACAAAAAAGTCAGTGGAAAGAGTCAACGTTCTGCACTTGCAGTAACTTCAGATAACAAAGTACTGTTTGTTACAGTGGATGGACGAGGTATGGATGGAGCAATTGGAATGACAGAGGCACAATTACAACAATTTCTTCTTGCTCAAAATGTAAAAGATGCCATTGTCTTTGATGGAGGAGGCTCAACAGAACTGATTGTTGATTCCAAAGTTGAGAACAAGATTACCGCAGAGCGTCCTGTTATCAACGGAGTTTCCTTAAAAAACAATGCGCAAAAAGGAAGTCCGACAAGCGTCAAAATAGTACCATTGGCAGGTCTGTTTGTTCAGGGAGAAAAAGTACCTGTTGCAATCAAAGTGTTTGATGCAAATGACAATATGTTGACTTCTTCATCGGTTTCTGTATTTACACAAGGTGTGAGTGGAAATTATGATGGTAGAAATATGGTATTCACCAGTGGAGGAAGTGGACAAATCGTTGCACAATCCGGTGGTGCAAGTAACAGTATTGCAGTAGAAGTTATTGGAACAAGTTATAATGATCCTCGAAAAACAACGAATTTGCAATCTCCAACTTTTGTAATGGTAACAGACACTTCTTCACAACAAGGAGATGTCGCAACACAGGCAATCAGTGTGAAGTTACAACAAGAATTGGCACAAGTTCCAAATGTTGTGATGTTGGGAAATCGAGATAGAAGTTTCACCACTAGGGGAAATACCGTTTCTTTTGAAAACGGTCAAGTACAAACGGTAGGAAATACAAGTTTCTTATTGATGGACGGTTCTAACGGAAGTTTATCAGGACAGTGGGATATTATTGAATATGCGTTGAAGCAACCTACAAGTAACTTAGTGATTTGCATGAATAGCAAACTTCAAGTTTCCGGTAATTCTCTCGATATTTTTAGAAAAAAAGTACACCAGGCTGCTAAGACAAAAAATATTTATCTGGTAGAAAAAAAGGGAGAATTTTCGAGTTATCAAGAAGGAAACATCAGTCGCATTTCTGTGAAAGATTTGAATGCGCCAAGTTCCAAATTATCTGATATAAAATATCTTGCATTCCAAGAAAATAACGGAGCATTGCAATATGAATTCAAAACTCTTTTCCAATAAACAGAATGTATTTTGGAAATAAGAAAGAGAATCCTACAAAAAACGAAAAAAGCAATTCTTTCAGGAAGACAATTTTCTTCCCTGAGGAATTGCTTTTTCAATGTTATGCAATCATTACTTTATTTTCATACGGTATCATTGTTCTGTCATGAAAAAGTGATCTTATTCCTTGATTCCGATGATATTATCAAGGATGATTTGAGACATGACATCAGTTAGATTCAGTTCGATGAATCTGATAGATATCTTTCCAATAAGGAAGAGAAATACACAACACCATAATCCAAAGGTGTGCTAATTCTGAAGTTTTGCCATATCCGATTGCAAAGATTAGAAGGGTAATAATTAAATTTGCATTGGCACTTTTGATTCTCTTAGGTTGTAACAATCGCTTTGTCTTATCGTTCATAGATAATATATGTTTTAGAATCGAGATTCTAAAAATAAACATAACACTTGCAATCAACACAACTACAATCCAAAAAAGAGAAAGCTCTGTTTTGGAAATACTGTAAATTCGAATAAACCATGTGCAAGACACGATGGCTGAGAAAATTGCGGGAACGAGATTTATTTTACGTGATCTATCAAAATAAAAATCAAGACTTAATGCGACGCAAAGATGTAAAGGATAGATGAAACTGGAAAACACAAAAAGTAAAAATGAGACCAAAAACAGAAAAAGAAGTTCAAAGTTGGAACATGCTTCTCCGGAAGAGCGTGTCAAAATTCTTGTAGTCCATAGCAAAAATAGAGTACCCCACCAATATAATTCCCATGGATAACATAGCGCACTTGCCGTCATCATCATAGTGAAGTAATAGTTGGTGTGAATATCCGGGGACAACTCTCTGAGAAGTTTGTAGGTGATAATCAGAATTGTCATACGAGAGATGCTAAAAAAAACTGAATCCCAGGTAGAGTTTTTCATAAGAATAGATGAGAAACCGAAATATATCGTACCGAACAAGAAAAGTACGACAAGATAGTATTTTTCTTGTGGTAGGTTTTTGGCATTCCATCGAATGATAGAAGGAGTATATTTTTTTATAGTTTGTAAAAATTGATTCATAACAGTATCCTTTCATTAACAACCTTATATCATTAGGCTCATGTTATGTTATAGATTGACATTTTATGTTTTATGATTCTGATGAATTCATAGCATCGTAACAAAAAGCATAAAGATATTATACTACACTCATTTGGAATGATATAGGAAAATAAATATAATTTTGAAATAATTTTATAGAAATAAATTGCATTATCCGTAGAGTGAATTGTGTTTTTAAAGATAAAATGAGTTTTTCTTCCTGGCTTATGAATTTTTGTTGACAGAAAAAATCATATGCTCTATAATAAATTTAGATTAGCACTCTATTAGTAAGAGTGCTAACAGTTACCGACAACAAATAAATGATCACATAAAAATGAATAGAGAGGAAGAGAAAAATGGAAAAAAAAGAGTTTCAGGCAGAATCCAAACGAATGATGGAATTGATGATTCATTCTATCTATACACACAAGGATATTTTTGTTCGTGAATTGATTTCAAATGCTAGTGATGCTATTGACAAGATATATTATGAAGCATTGACCAATGACAATTTGACATTCCAAAAAGAAAATTACTATATCGAGATTGTACCGGACAAAGAAAACAGACAACTTACTATCAAAGATACCGGAATCGGAATGAATCAGGAAGAATTGGAAAATAATTTGGGAGTTATTGCAAAAAGCGGTTCTCTTGCTTTTAAACAACAGGTAGAAAAAGAAGAGGAATATTCTATCATCGGGCAGTTTGGAGTAGGATTTTATTCCGCTTTTATGGTGGCTGATGAAGTGACCGTTTTGACAAAACGATTAGGAGAAGACAAAGCATATCGTTGGCATTCTTCCGGGATCGACGGATATACCATTGAAGAGGCAAGTAAAGATGAAGTTGGAACAGAAATTATCATCAAATTGAAACAAAATACAGAAGACGAAAATTATGATGAATTTTTGAATGAATATCATCTTAGAAGTTTGATCAAGAAACACTCTGATTTTATACGCTATCCAATCAAGATGGAAGTGAAGAAGAGCAGATTGAAAGAAGGAACAGAAAACGAGTATGAGGATTATACGGAAGTAGAAGTTATCAACAGCATGATTCCTATTTGGAGAAAGAACAAAAGTGAATTGAAAGATGAAGATTACGAAACCTTCTACCACGAAAAACACTACGGTTTTGATAAACCGATGAGCCACCTTCACTTGAAAGTAGACGGTGTGGTACGTTATGATTCCATCCTATACATTCCGACACAAATCCCGTTCAACTACTATACACCGGACTTTGAAAAAGGGTTGGAACTGTATTCCAACGGCGTCTTAATTATGGAAAAATGTGCAGACCTTTTACCTGATTACTTCAGTTTTGTGAAAGGAATGGTGGATTCAGAAGACCTGTCCTTGAATATCTCAAGAGAAATGTTACAACAGGATAAGCAATTGAAAATGATTGCAAAAAATATCAAAAATAAAATCAAATCAGAGTTGGAACAACTTCTCAAAAATGATAGAGAACAATACGAAACATTCTTCAAAGAATTTGGAAGACAGTTGAAATTTGGAGTATATAGTGAGTTTGGTGCAAACAAAGATACCTTACAGGAATTGTTATTGTTCTACTCCTCTTTTGAAGATAAGTTTGTCACATTAGAAGAGTATGTAAGTCGTATGAAAGAAGATCAAAAATATATCTTCTATGCAGTGGGAGGTAGTATCGAACGAATCAAAAAATTACCACAAACAGAGATGGTGTTGGATAAAGGATACGAAATTCTATATTTGACAGAAGATGTGGATGAATTTGCCTTGAAAATGTTACAAGAATATCAAGAGAAGGAATTTAAGAATGTTTCTGCCGGAGATTTGGGACTGGAGGAAGAAAACAAAGAAGAAATCGTTGTAACAGAAGAAGAAAAAACATTGTTCCAAAAAATGGAATCTGTTTTGGGAGATAAGGTAAAAGAAGTAAAAGCTTCCTCTCGTTTGAAACAGCATGCCGTTTGTTTGGTAAGTGACGGAGAAATCTCTATTGAAATGGAAAAAGTATTGAGTGCAATGCCTGGAAATGAAGGATTGAAAGCAGAAAAAATATTGGAAATCAATAAGAATCATCCAATTTTTGAAAAGTTGATGAGTCATATTGATAACGAAGAAAAATTGAACCAATACACCAACCTATTATATCAACAGGCAAGATTGATTGAAGGCTTGCCAATTGAAGATCCTGTAGAGTTTGCGAACCAAATTTGTGAATTGATGTAAGCAGTAAGAACTCACAAGACGTAGTTTTGTTCCAAATAAGATACAAGTAACTGAAGCAGAAAAAATTGAGTGTACGGAAGAAAGATAGACAGAAAAAATTAAAAGAAAAGGGTGTCATTCCAATTAGGGACACCCTTTTCTTTTATTGACGGAACAATCAATAAAAGAATATGTTAGTTCTGTTATCAAATCACAGAGTTCAAAAATATGAAGTGAATAGGAAACGCTATAAAAAAGGAGTTGTTATCTGACAGATTGCCAAAATTTTTTGTTTGTGTCACAAATTCTTATTATAAAATCAAAAAAACATCTTGCAAAAATAGCAGTTTTCCATTAAAATAGTGAACAATCTTTTTTTACAGGAAAGGATTTTGAAAGAATGTTCCGTAATAAGAGATACTGAAAGAAAAGTCATATAGAAAGTATAGCGATGACGAGGACTGTTTTGCAAGGTAAAAGGAGAAACAGAGAGTTTTTGGTTGGTGAAAAAAAACAACTCTTTCTTGTAAATGTATCCCCTCGGAGCTAAGAAGCTGAACAGAATCGGTAAGCTTTTTCGGTTGACCTCGTTATCGGTTATAAAGCGGCAGTTATCTGAAACTTTTTGTATAGATTTATGTGAAAGGGATAGCTGCAATAAGGGTGGTACCACGGAATATTCGTCCCTGCACAAGCTGTGTAGGGTTTTTTTATGGATAAAAACAGTTAAGATTCCTTACCAGAGACCTTGTAGAGTTTGAAAATTAAGAAAGGAAGTGCCATTTTGAGCAAATTTGAACATTTGAAAACAGGAAGTATTGCAGAAAACGAAAAAGCGATTAGTTCCTATTGGAAAGAAATTGATTTATTGCACCAATGTGTGTCACAAAGGGAAGATGGAAAGCAGTTTGTATTTTTTGAAGGTCCTCCGACAGCAAACGGAAAACCCGGAATACATCACGTTATTGCAAGAACATTAAAGGACTATGTATGTCGATACAAAACCATGCAAGGATATCAAGTGAAGAGAAAAGCCGGTTGGGATACACATGGTTTGCCGGTAGAAATAGAAGTTGAAAAAAGACTTGGATTGAATGATAAAACAGAGATTGAATCTTATGGAATCGAAGCATTTAACAAACAATGTAGAGAGTCTGTATTTGAGTATGAAGGTCTTTGGAGAGATATGACTGAGAGAATGGCATATCTGATTGATTTGGATGATCCATATATCACGTTGAATGATGAATATATTGAATCTGTTTGGCATATATTAGATAAGATGTATAAGGAAGGATATATTTATGAAGGACATAAAATTCTTCCATATTGTCCACGTTGTGGAACAGGTCTTGCATCTCACGAGGTTGCGCAAGGATATAAGGAAATTAAATCAAACACATTGATTGCAAAATTTAAATTAGCGGGAAAAGACAATGAATATTTCCTTGCTTGGACAACTACACCTTGGACATTGGCATCCAATGTCGCATTGACTGTATCGCCAACAGAAACCTATGTGAAAGCAAAACAAGGTGAAGAAATCTACTATCTATCCAAGACACTAGCGCCAAAGGTATTGGGAGAAGATTTTGAGGTTTTGGAAGAAGTATTGGGAACAGAATTGGAATATATGGAATACGAGCAGTTGATGCCGTTTGTAACACCTGACAAAAAAGCGTTCTTTGTGCTTGTAGGAGATTTCGTTACGACAGAAGATGGTACAGGAATTGTTCATACAGCACCTGCGTTTGGGGAAGACGACTACAATGTTTGTAAAAAATACAACCTTCCGGTTCTTCAACCTGTAAATGATGAAGGAAAATATGTAGGAACACCGTGGGATGGAAGATATGTAATGGAAGAAGGCCTTGATGTTGAAATCATCAAGTATTTGGCTTCAGAAAACAAAATCTACAAAAAAGAAAAAGTTGAACATAACTATCCACACTGCTGGAGATGTTCTACACCACTTCTTTATTATGCTAAACCAAGTTACTATATCGAAGTGACTAAATTTAAAGATAAATTGATTGAAAACAACAATGAAGTAAACTGGTTCCCTGATTATGTAGGAGAAAAGAGATTTGGAAACTGGTTGGAAAACCTAAATGATTGGGCAATTTCTCGTTCGAGATATTGGGGAACTCCTCTTAATATTTGGAGATGTGAATGCGGTCATGAAACGACAATCGGTTCTCGTAAAGAGTTGAAAGAAAAAGCAATCGAAACAATCGATGAAACTATTGAGTTGCACCGTCCGTATGTAGATGATGTACACATTGAATGTGAACATTGTAAGAAACCTATGACAAGGGTAAAAGATGTTGTCGATGTATGGTTTGATTCCGGAGCAATGCCGTTTGCTCAACACCACTATCCATTCGAACACAAAGATGATTTTGATGGATTGTTCCCTGCTGACTTTATTTGCGAGGGAATTGATCAAACAAGAGGTTGGTTCTATTCATTGCTTGCTATTTCAACATTTATGACAGGAAAGACACCATACAAAAATGTTTTGGTAAATGACTTGATTTTGGATAAAGACGGTAAGAAAATGAGCAAGTCCAAAGGAAATACAGTTGATCCGTTTGCATTGTTCGATCAATACGGTGCGGATGTATTGCGTTGGTACTTGCTGTATGTTTCTCCTCCATGGGTTCCAACAAGATTTGACGTAGAAGGATTGAAAGAAGTACAAAGTAAGTTCTTCGGAACGATTAAGAATGTATATAACTTCTTCGTATTATATGCAAACACAGATGAAATCAATCCGAGAGAATTTTTTGTAGAACCAAAAGATAGAGCTGAATTGGATCGTTGGATTTTATCTAAATTCAACCGTTTGAAACAAGAAGTTGAACAAGATTTAGCAGTGTTTGAAGTTACAAAAGTTGTAAGAAATATTCAAGATTTTGTGAATGAAGACTTGTCCAACTGGTATATCCGTCGTTCTAGAAGAAGATTCTGGGATGTAGGGTTGACAGAAGATAAAAAATCCGTATACAACACCACTTATGAAATCTTGGTAGAATTGTCACAAATGGTAGCTCCATTTGCACCATACTTGTCAGAAGAAATGTATCGCAACTTGACAGGTCATTTATCTGTTCACTTGTCCACTTATCCGGTGTGTGATGAAACAATGTTAGATACTGCATTGGAAGAAAAAATGGATTTAGTGAAGAATTTGGTGACACTTGGAAGAGCATCTCGTGAAAAAGTAAAAATTAAGGTTCGTCAACCAATCCAAAAAGTGTTGGTAGATGCTTCTTATGAAAGAATTATGGGAGATTTGGTTCCTTTGATGAAAGAAGAGTTGAATGTAAAGGAAGTTGTATTCTCATCAGACCTTCAACAATATATCACTTACCAATTAAAACCGAACCTTCCTGTATTAGGACGTTTGCTTGGTTCAAAGATGAGATTCTTCCAAAAAGAATTGGCTCAATTGGATGCAAAAGAAGTGGTAGAATCACTTCGCTTAGGAAAAGAAGTAACAATGAACTTGGACGGAGAATCATTCACATTATCTGAAGAACATGTGTTGATTACCATTGAGTCAAAAGAAGGATTCGATGTAGAATCCCATGCAGGTCTATTCATCATCTTAGATACTCAACTGACAGATGAATTGATTGAAGAAGGCTTCGTGCGTGAGTTTATTTCTCGTATTCAACAAATGAGAAAAACAAACGATTATGAAATGATGGATCATATCCGTATCTTCTATACAGCGACAGAAACATTGACCAAAGCAATCGAAAATCATAGAGAATTTATCAAGGCTGAAACATTAGCTGATGAATTGGTATGTGAAGCAAAGGAAGGTATGAAAGAAGAAACATTGAACGGAGAAGCAACTTCTCTATTTGTTGAAAGAGTATAGTTGAAAAAATATAGTTTTGTATCATTTCTCATCACGAAATAATTTAGAAAAGAATTTATTTGGGAAAGATGGAAACAAGTATCAAAGAATACTGATCTATGAGAGATGTATGTTATAGATAAAGTACAAGTGATATACTTTCAAAATGATAAAACAAAGAAAAAACCCTTTTTAAGAAAAACTTGAAAAGGGTTTTTTGTTTTCTAATTTGTTGATATGAAACACTATTTTCAAATATGGACACACGATACATGATTAAGCAGACCATACAATACTGTAAAAAATGGAGGATTATTATTTGAATCACATAAACTACATATATTTTATGGACTCTTTTAAGACAGAATCTGTTTGATACTTGGTGAATCATTGATTTTATGCTGGATAAAATCAACTAAAATGATATACTGAAAAGGTATGTGTTTTATTATTCAGAAATGGGAGAGTATTGATATGGAAGAAAACAAAAAAGAACATGACTTAACGAAATATTCTTATGCATTTGTAGTTTGGACATATTGTTTGATTTTATTGGCAGGAGCAGTCAATGTGTATGGAATCAAGCAATTTGGTTTCACAGTAAGCCATCATACGGGAAACTTTTCACAGATTGCAATCCATGGTTATGAGAAACAAATTCCTCTGGAATTTATCATTGTAATATTAAGTTTCTTTTTTGGTTCGTTCGCTTCAGGAATAATTTTGGCACATAATACGATAGATGAAAAAAAAACCTTACGATAAAATACTAATCAGTGGAGGAGTTGTTCTTTGCATGATGGAGTTGTTTAGGCTCCAAGAGTGGGCAATTATTGTTGTTCCATTTTGGTTGGGAATGCAAAATGCGATGTTTGTCACTTACAAAGAAGCTGTCGTTCGAACAACTCACATGACAGGAGCTTTAACAGATGCAGGTTTTGCGTTGGGTTCTTACTTAAGAGGAAACAAAAGAGAAATTTGGAAAGTGAGATTCTATTTTTTATCCATGTTTATTTTTGTAACAGGAGGATATATTGGGAATTTCTTAGTTAGGTATTTTGTTTTTCCTCTTACTTTTGTAGGTGTGATATATTCTGTGGTAGGCGTGTGGTATATGAATATGGAAGATTTTTCGTTTGAAGAATGCTTATCTTGGTTGTTTACCTTGGAAGTAACACCGTACCAGACGATTGTTTGGATTTTTAAAGATGATAGAGATGTTCGTTAAAGAGTGTTTATTTCAAGTTATTCTGAAATAGGATATCATTTTTATCCGAGTAATCACTCTTTCATTTTTTGAGAATCAATATTCTCAAGAAGATATGTTATCCAGGATGCCGGTTCAAAGATTTGAGTTGGCTTCGATTTGGGAAATCTGCATCAGACTGATGTTATTATGCACATTACCATTATCATATTGTGGATAGAAATAGCTGCCAAAAGACATTGTTCAATATTTGTTGATTCACTTAATGTTATCTTTTATCGTTTCATCGTTGTTTCAACAATTTTTACCTTTTGATATCCTACAGATGTCTGTTTGGTTGAAATTTAATACTTTTTTATTTGGTATCTTTAGACTGAAAGATATATTTTTCCATTTTGAGACTGGACAGAAAGTATTGGAGTTTTGGACTAACTTTCGAAATTCGGTTTTAAAGTGGTTTTTTTGTTTCAATCTCTTTAAATAATCTGTCCTTAGACAACAAAAATACGTTTTACACAAATTTAATATGACAAACGATAAAAAATATAATATTATGTATGTTAAGGATATCGGATTATTCATACCTATTTATAGCAAAAATTTGTATCAGATAATACGAAATATTGTGTGTAAGTTATCATCTCTTATTTATGGATTTCTGTTTACAGAAGGATAAAGATTTTTAACAGGACGGAATTCATTTTTATGATGATGGTAATACAGAAAGGAGTCTATTATGGGATTTATAAAAGCGTTTACAGGAGCATTGGGAGGAACACTTGCTGATCAATGGAAAGATTTTTATGTTCCACAACCGGGAGTACCTGCAACAGCTGGAGTTTTTCCTGCAATACCACAGGGAACAAACAATGGTAGAGGCGAAAATACAAAAGGAAATAAAAATATTATCTCAAATGGAAGTAAAATTATTGTTCCTGAAGGCACTGCTTTGATTACTATGCAAGATGGTGCGATTACAGGAATTGTTGCCGAAGCAGGCGGATTTGAGTTTAGAACGGATGATGTTAATGCCAAGTCTGTTTTTGCTGGTGATGCAATAATGGAAAGTTTGTTACGTTCTACTTGGGAAAAAGTAAAATTCGGTGGAGTACCCGGTGCACAACAATTGGCATTCTATGTGAATTTGAAAGAAATTCCAAATAACCGTTTTGGAACACAGTCTGAAATTTATTGGGATGATGCATTCTTTGGAACACAAGTAGGTGCTATGACAAGAGGAACATACACTTTAAAAATTGTAGATCCTTTACTTTTTGTTAAAAACTTTGTACCACAACAATATTTGATAGCAGATGCGCCGATATTTGATTTTGCAGATATGGACAATGATGCAGGAGCACAATTATTTAATGAGGTAGTAAGTTCATTATCTGCCGGTTTCTCAAATTATACAAACGATCCTTCAAAAGGAAATCGTATGAGTAAAATTCAAGGAGACCAAATCGGTTTTGCACAAGCTCTTTCCAAAGCTGTAGATGATATGTATCAATGGAGACAAGACAGAGGTCTTGAAATTGTGAAAACTGCTATCATGGCAATTGAATATGATGAAGATACAAAAGAAATGATGAAAGATGTGAAACGAGCTGACGCATTGTCAGGAGCTCGTGGAAATTCTTTCATGCAACAATCTGTTGCTAGAGGAATGCAAGCTGCCGGTGAAAACGGTGGTGGTGCCAATATGGCATTCATGGGAATGGGAATGGGTGCTGCCGGAAACATGATGGGCGGTATGCAACAACCTAATACACCAAGTTCCTATCAACCTAACTTTGGACAGCAACCACAACAACCAATGTATGGTCAACAACCGCAACAACCAATGTATGGTGGACAACCACAACAACCACAACAACCACAACAACCTGTAGATCCTACAGCGAAGTTGATTGAAATGAAAAAATTGTTGGATGCAGGTGTTATCACACAAGAAGAATTCGATAAAGTAAAAATGCAATTACTTGGATTCTAAATAGAAAATTTAGAAAAGATATCAGTTTTATAAAAAGGATTTTCAAGGGTGGTATGGATATGATGGATGAAAAAGATACTTTAATGGATAATCAACAACAGGAAAATAGTAATCCGACAGAAGATATTGTTATAATCAGAACAGATGAGGGAGCTAAGAACGGACAGGACAAATGTCCACTCTGTGGAGCAACGGATATTTCTCTTAATCAGAATACCGGTAAATTGAGATGTAATTTTTGTAGACATGAGTTTGAACCTGAAGCACTTGTTGGAATGCAGGAGGAATTATCTTCTCTAAAAGGAAAAGTGATAAGTTCAGGTGCACAAAATATTGAAGCGAATACAGAGGATATTTTGACTCTAAAATGTCAAAGTTGCGGTGCTGAAGTTGTAATAGATACTTCTGAATCTGCACAGGCAAGATGTCACTGGTGTAGAAATACACTTTCTATCAATAAACAGATGCCAAATGGTAGTATTCCTGATGTCGTATTGCCTTTCTCTATCAAAAAAGAGGATGCGAAACAAGAAATTGAAAAATTTGTTGCAAAAAGAAAATTCTTTGCACATCCAACTTTCAGAAAAGAATTCACAACAGAAAATATCATGGGAGTATACCTACCTTATATGTTGGTCGATGTCAACGGACATGCTTACTTTGAGGGAGAAGGTGAACGATTGGTTCGCAGATATGAAGTTGGTGGTTCTGAGAT
>NZ_DBHIIC010000037.1:0-14408 GCF_057248345.1 Filifactor sp.
CAGAAAATGAAAGGGATCTTATGGAAGCCATTCAAGAACTGACAAAAGAAAAGACTGTTTTAATGATTGCGCATCGCTTGAAAACAGTGAGGAAAGCAGATCAAATATTTGTCATAGATAAAGGACAAATTGTTCAGTACGGAACTCATGATAAGTTAATGAAGCAAGATGGAATCTATCGTAGATTTGTTGACACCAGAAGACAGGCAATCGGTTGGAAGATCTGATAGACAACTTTTATGAGATGAATTATATAAACAAAGGAAATGACCGTATGCAAGCTTTATGAAAAGCACATACGAAATCATGCAAATGTAAGTCAAGGTACAAAGCAAGGTAGGCAGCAGTTCATGAGAATACTTGAGGAAGATACGATTGGAGCCTTCAGTATTGAGAATGTAAAAATGTCCGATGCAAAGGAATGGGCTTTACGAATGAAAGAAAAAGGCTACCCTACTCCGGGAAAAAGTCCTACCGCATTGAAACACCGAAAACGGACAACGGCATTCGTAAAATTCCAATGAGCGACCGCGTACTTGAAGCCTTGTAGAGAGTGCTGCAAAACAGAAAAAGCAGTGATTTACTGTTGACAGTTATACAGGATTCCTCTTTCTTACGAGGAACGGAACACCACAAGTTTGTACTAACTACAATGCGATGTTTCGTAAACTGGTAGAGAAGTACAACAAAAGTCATGAGGAAGCTTTTTCGGCGATAACAACGCCCCATACCCTGTGGCACACATTCTGCACCAATATGGCAAATACGGAAATGAATCCAAAAACCTTAAAGTATCTTATGGGACACACCAACATAACCATGACCCTGAACTATTACGCAAATGCCACCTTTGATAGTGCACAGGCGGAATTTTTCAGACTGGCGGCTTAAAGAAAAAGAGATGTTTTATTACTTCTTTACTACCTTTCAAAGCAAAAACACAAACAAATTTAAAAAAATATGTGATTATCTCCCGATACACAAAATGTTGGAAATTTCTGAAAAGACAGGCCATACCGGCATATAAGAAGTTTTGAAAAGATAGTTAAAATTGTATTAGAGTTTGATTTAAATTATATATATTTTTTAAAATAGGTAAGACATAATTATGATATGTCATGGAGTATTCTAGGAGATTAGTGAAGTAGTATGATGAAGACAGAGTGGCTATCATACTATTTCACTTTTTTGTGAAGTTATATCATCTTATGTCATGCCATGTATAAAGAGTAATAAAGAACCATTTGTAATGTATGTTGGAAAAATATTCAGATGGAGAATAAAATAGATAAAATATAAATTATTATAATGTAGCAAACATAGTATAACTGTATAGTCGGAAAATTATTGTCGGGGAATTCGATTAAAAAATTTGATTGTGAGTCATTCTCTATCAGTAAAAAGCTAGTTTTTTAATGAGAATGAGAATATAAAAATGAATTATTTTTCAGAAAAAAAGATATTTTAAATATAGAGATTACAATTTCAAATGATAATATAATAATGATAATTCAAAACAAAAAAAACACAACACATAGAACGCGTTTAACGAAAAAATATTGAAAACAGTACGATATATAGATTTATGAGAATATAATCAAATAAGAGAATAAATGAGAAAAAAGAAAAAAATTAACTAATTGAAAAAATTTTTTAAAAAAGCTTTACTTTTAGAATAAGGTTTGGTATACTCTAATTGTCAAAAAGATATTATTAAATGAGAACAAGGAGGAAGAACAATGGCTTATAAAATTGCTGACAATTGTATTGGATGTGGAGCTTGTGAAGGAGAATGCCCAGTAGGAGCAATTTCTCAAGGAGATACACAATATATTATCGAAGCATCATCTTGCATCGATTGTGGAGCTTGTGCAGGGGTTTGTCCAGTAGGAGCACCAGCAGGCGAATAGTCTGTTTGATTAAAAAATTAACTTAGCTATTATTAAAATGAGACGTGGGGACGTCTCATTTTTTTTGCGTCAAAAATGACAGAATGTAGAAATGTATGATAGAATGCAGGTAAAGAGTGAGATAAGATTTATCTCATCAAGCATTTTGTGTTCATTTTTAAAAAGAGGAAATGGGTGTACTAAAAATATAAACATATCTTGTGTCCGTATGAGTGTGATATTGTGATTCTACTTATTTAGGATGAATAATCTTCTTGAAAACAAACTATGCGAAGTGATAGAATAAAGTTCAAAGTTGTATCGCTCATTGATACCTTCAAAGGTAAAGGTTCAAATGTACCATAAAATAGACTTCAAAAAAGAATTTAGTGATTGAAGAGATGATAGAATAAGGGGTATGATTTGAAAAGAGGAGTATATAGTAACCTGATACTTTTGAATTGATGGGAGGTAATAAAGTTATTAGTGAATATGAAGTAAATACTGCAATGCTATAATGAAGATACAGTAATTTCATTAGATACAATAAGATAAAGAAGTTGTTAAGTAAAATTTAGTTTAGAGAGGAGATTATTTTGGAAAACTATCAGGATAAAATCAAAACTTCAACATTAATTACAAGGTTTTTACCGTATTTTAAAAAGTATTATTCTATTTTGGCAATAGATTTAGTATGTGCTTCATTTACAACAGTTTGTGAAATTGTATTTCCTTTGATGGTCAGAAATATTACGAATAAGGCGATGTTTGATTTTCAAGCTTTGACGATGAGTTTTGTATTAAAAATGTGTGTGATTTATTCTATATTGAGGTTAGTTGACACAGCTGCGAATTATTATATGGCTTCGGTTGGACATATTATGGGAGCAAAGATTGAAACGGATATGAGAAGAGATTTATTTTCCCATCTTCAAGAATTATCGTTCAACTATTTTGATAATACGAAGATTGGTCAAATTATGGGAAGAATTACAAGTGATTTGTTTGAAATTACAGAGTTTGCACATCACTGTCCGGAAGAATTTTTTATTGCCGGAGTAAAAATATTGGTATCCTTCCTTATTTTATGTCGAATCAACGTTTTGCTTACAGTAATCGTATTTTCTGTTATTCCGTTGATGCTTGTTGCAACGATGTATTTTAGAAAAAGAATGAGATTGGCATTTAAACGATCAAGAGAACAGATTGGTGACTTGAATGCACAGTTGGAAGATAGCTTGCTTGGTGTAAAGGTTGTTCGTTCATTTGCTAATGAAGAGGTTGAAAAAGAGAAATTTGAAGAAGGAAATTCCGGACTATTTCATATCAAGAAATTTCAATACTATTATATGGCAGGGTTTAAAGGAGTTACACAGTTTTTTGATGGTTTAATGTATGTGACAGTACTGTTGTGTTCTTCGTATTTTATGATAAGACAAGAGATTACAGCAGGAGATATGGTTGCATATATGTTGTATGTGGCAATGTTGTTGTCTGCGATTAAAAGAATTGTTGAATTTGCAGAACAATTCCAAAGAGGGATGACAGGAATTGAACGATTTATCGAAGTGATGGATGAAGAAGTAGAGATTCAGGATGATGAAGATGCGATTGAAATCAATGGAGCAACGGGAGATATTTTATTTGATCGTGTGAGTTTTCAATATCCTGATCATGACAAAATGGTATTATCAAATATTGATTTACACATTAAACCGGAACAAAAAATTGCACTGGTTGGACCGTCAGGAGGAGGAAAGACGACTCTATGTAACTTGATTCCAAGATTTTATGAGGTGAGTGAGGGACGTATTTTATTGGATGGAGTTGATATTAGAAAAATCACTCAGAAATCACTTAGAAGCCAAATAGGAGTTGTACAACAAGATGTATATTTATTTTCAGGAACGGTAAGAGAAAATATTGAGTACGGTAAAGTGGGTGCTTCCGATGAAGAAATTATAAATGCTTCAAAAAAAGCTGGTGCACATGAGTTTATTATGGCCTTGGAAAACGGGTATGATACCTATGTTGGTGAACGAGGTGTTAAATTGTCAGGAGGACAAAAACAAAGGATTAGTATAGCACGTGTATTTTTGAAAAATCCTCCTATTCTGATTTTGGATGAGGCAACTTCTGCATTGGATAATGAAAGCGAGCGAATTGTACAACACTCTCTAGTAGAGTTATCAAAAGGAAGAACTACATTTACAATTGCACATCGATTGACAACAATACAAAATGCAGATACCATACTGGTTCTGACTGAAAAAGGAATTGAAGAAAGCGGTAGTCATCAGGAATTGATGTTGAAAAAAGGAAAATATTATTCACTTTATGAAATGTACGGTAGTGGATATTTTGAAGATAGAGAATAGGAATGAAACGAGGGATAAAAATGAATGCTGAAATACTGTGTGTGGGAACAGAATTATTACATGGAGATATTGTCAATACGAATGCAGCGTTTCTCTCGAAGGAACTTGCAAAGATAGGAATAGATGTGCATTATCAGACAGTAGTTGGAGATAATCCGAAACGAATGAAAGAAGCATATAAAATTGCACTTGATCGTGCGGATGTTATTATTTCTACAGGAGGACTTGGACCAACTCAAGACGATATCACGAAAGAAATTGTAGCTGAATATTTTGAATTACCAATGGTATATGATGAGGGAAGTTATCAACATTTAGTCAAAAAATACATGAGTTTTTGTAAAGATATGCCGAAGAATAATCTAAGACAGGCTTATTTCCCGAAAGGAAGTATGATTTTGACCAATGATATGGGAACTGCCAATGCCTGTATTGTAGAACAAACACAAGAATTGTCAAAAAAAATAGTTGTTTTATTACCGGGACCTCCTTTTGAAATGAAACCGTTGATGATAAACCAAGTAGTACCACATTTACATCAATACTCTAAGCAAACAGTTGTAGGTTGCAAAATTATGGTAACTGAACTTGGAGAATCGTTGGCAGAAGAAATGGTAATGGATATGATATTGAACCAAACAAATCCAACCATAGCAACCTATGCAGGAAAGGGACAAGTTACATTTCGAATCACAGCAAAAGCAAAAACAGAGCGTCAAGGAGAGGAATTGATTGAACCGGTAAAACAGGAGTTGTTGAAACGATTTGGAAAGAATGCAACGGTCGTTTCATCTGATAAGGGACTGGAATCTATTGTTGCAGAGCTCTTACTAAAGAAAAATCTTACCATTGCAACTGCAGAATCTTGTACCGGTGGAATGCTTGCAGCGAAGTTGATTGATTATCCGGGAATATCGGAAGTATATCGAGAAGGGTTTGTAACGTACACTGAAGAGAGCAAAGAGAAGAGATTGGGTGTTGATGCAAAAACTTTAGATAAATATGGAGTAGTTAGTGAAGAGGTCGCAAAAGAAATGGCGAAAGGAGTTTCTGTTGTTGCAGGAACAGATATCGGTGTTGGAATTACAGGACTTGCCGGTCCAAGTGGAGGAACGGAACAAACGCCTGTCGGCACAGTTTATATTGCTATTTATGATAGAGGAGGGTATTTTTTGAAGAAAATGAATCGATTTGCAAGTCGAGATGTGATTCGTGAAAGAGCTGTTATAATAGCATTAGATGAACTTAGAAGAATCTTGCTTCAAAAAGCGTAGTATGATAAGGAAATTTAGATGGAAAACAAGAACATTTTGTAAAAAGAAAAAGGAGAATTATTTTGTATCAATATATTGTATTTGACTTGGATATGACTATTTTAAACACATGGGAAGCTAATTTATGTGCAGTAAAAGAAGCTTTGGAAAAATTAGAGGGGAAAATTGTAGAGAAAAAAGATTTGGAGCATATTTTTGGTTGCACAACTAAGCAAACGATGGAAAACTATGGTGTGACAGACAAGAGAGCGTTTCTTCAAGAATGGTATGATGGAGTTGTAAAATATCAACATACAATTTCTTTTTTTGAAGGTATGAAAGAGTTACTGTATGAACTGAAAGACTTAGGATACGGTCTTGGAATTGTGACATCAAGAACAAATGCAGAAGCACAAGTTGATGTGGAGCGTTTTGAAATGGATGGAATCTTTAATCAAATCATTGGTGCTGATGATGTTCTTATGCCAAAACCTAATCCTGATCCTTTAAACAAATTTATCGAAGAAAATAAAACACATAAAGAGAAAGTACTTTATGTAGGGGATGCAATTTCAGATTTAAATTGTGCACTTCGAGCAGGAGTGGATTTTGCGGCAGCCGGTTGGGGAATTTCAGGAAATCCGGATTTTTCAGGAAGTAAATATTATTTTAATCATCCATCCGAACTTAGAAACTGTTTGTTAGGATTGTAAATATTTGAAATTCAACATTAAAAAATAAAAAGAATCATTATATTTTGTTTAGATACTCAATGTAGGGGTATCATAGCTAATAGTTGAATGAGTTATAAAAAAATAGAGAATAACAAAATAACACAGGAGGATTTTACTATGATGAACTTAAAAAAAGAATTTGATTTGTATTTATCCAATTTAGCAGTGATGACATTTAAATTACACAATCTACATTGGAATGTGACAGGACTTGCATTCAAAGCCATTCATGAATTTACAGAAGCAATGTATGATACTACATTCCTTCACTTTGATGCAGTAGCAGAACATCAAAAGATTTTTGGAGTAATGCCTGATTGTAAATTGAGCGATTATCTAGAGAAAGCTACTATCAAAGAAATAGATGCTAGAGAATATAGTTCTTTGGAAGTATTAGAAATTCTTCAAGAAGATGTGAAAACATTGATTGAAAATGCAAAAGATATCAAATCAAAAGCAGATGGATTAGGTTGGGCAGAAGCTGTTTCATTGATGGAAGGGCAAATTGCATACTATAGCAAACAGTTATGGTTTATCAATTCAAGCGTAAAATAATAATAATAGATTGAACGATATATAATATAAAAAAGGGTTGTTGAAAAACAACCCTTTTTTTATATTAGTAAAAACATTATAGTCAGTATCAGGATATGCTATTTTGTAGAGGAATGGATTTTGAGAACGAGAAAGGATATAATAAACTTAATATATTTGACCAATCTATAAAATAGATTTTGAAAAATAGTGTTTGTATGTTATCATAGAGAATAATTTATGGTATTTTTTGAAAATTCAGGTCATTATAGATAAAAATGACTTTCTTTAGAAATATTAGAATATAGAATAGTCTTGTATTGCAAGTTAGATATTATTTACAAGCTAGGGGGATAAATTTGTGAGGACTATAAAGAATCGTGTTGAACAGCTTGAGATTCAAATCCGTAACTTAGAATATAAAATCGAAGGTTGCTATCAAAAAATTGAGGAACAAAATAAGATTATCGATGGACTGTATACCAAGTTGCAAGGAAATACTCCTACGAACGAAACGATGAATCATTTGATAGAGAAGGATTGCATTGAAAAATTAGATTATGTATGCAAAGAACAAATGGTTGATGAATCCAAAATAGAGGTTTTTGATAATCATGTTGTTGATATAGGGATTCATAATGAACAAATTGAAACGCAAGAAGTAGACTATCTCAGCTCAAAAACATCTTTTATAAAGGAAACTAACACAATTAAAACAGATTTGAAAAAAAAATTACCACATTTTGAACGTTCGAATAACAATTTGCCGAACAGAGGTAAGACGAATCGTGTTAAGGCACTTGGAGAAGCTATGGTTGGAAAGTATATTATTGGTGCACTGTCTGCTCTTTTACTTTTTGTAGCTACAGGGTCTTTTGTGGCAATGATTTGGAATAAAATGACTTCTGAAACAAAAGTTGGACTGATATTTTTGTTAGGGATTTTATTGAGTGGAGTAGGTTTGAAGTTTATTAGGAAAGATAAAAATCCTATTTATGCGATCTTGCTTGGTGCGGGTGCCGGAGTTATTTATATCGATGTTTTATCCGCGAATTTAGCATTTCAGTTAGTTGGGAACAATATGACTCTCATCCTGTGTTTGATATGGGCTATACTTTTTATCTTTTTATCAAACAAAATACAGATGTTTTTTACTGTGATTATAGCATATATAGGTAGTATTATAACACTTCTACTTGGACTGAGTTTGGCACATACCGATATGGATAGATCTCTGTTGTTTGCTTTTATGATTCTAGTCTGTGTAAGCATTGTAGGAAATGCATTCAAAACAGATAAAAAATACTCGGTAATTACATTAAATATGTCCTTTGCCCCATTTATTTTATTGTTTCTTTCATATTATCCCGATTTTCAAATGATGTCATCACTTTGTATCTTGGTTTGTGGAGCAATATTGTTCGGATTGTATAAAGTGTTGTCTGATGAAAAAGAACTTTTATATACAACTCTTCTAATTTACACACTGAGTTTTGTGATATTGTTAATTGGAATTATGAAAGGTGAAACGGAAAGTAATCATTTGATACTACTTATATTCATCACTTTCATCTGTATAGGAATGGGAATCTGTGCAGATAAGATAGATAAGAAACATTTGGTTGTTTCTTTGAATGTGTCATTTGTTATGTATGTATTTTTATTTCTCAATAACTTTTCTCAGTTTAATCGTTTGATGTTAGTTTGTATGGCTGCTTTTTTTGTAATTTGTTTTCTGTTATACAAGGCTTTGTCAGACAAAAAGAAGTTGACAATAACGACAATAGTAACTCATGTATCTTTGTTCGTTGTTGTGATATTCAGTATTTTTTTAGTTGAAACCGACTTTGATAGAGTTTTTCTATTTACTTTAATAACTTTGGTTGGTGTAACTACAGTAGCCAATGCTTATAAAGTTAAGAAAGAGTTTGTAATCATTGCTCTTAATTTGTGTTTTGTCTCTAATATCATACTGTTTTTGTTAAATGTATCTCAATGCAATTGGTTGGCTTTATTAGATATCATAGTACTTTTTGGACTAAACAATATCTTATATAGGGAAGAGGAAAACTCCAAGATCAGTTTTGGAAAAATTCCTATCAGTATGATAAATACTGCCGTCTCATTTATAATAGTATATCAATTTCTGATTATGGAGATGGTTGCAAGAACACTATTGATATACTTGATAATATTTATAATAGCTCTCATACAATATATGATAATCAATCTACGCTGGAAAAAAATTAGAAAATCTTATGATATTCTATTTAGTTTGGTTTTCGGCATTGCGCTTTTTGGAATTAACAAGGCTCTATTTGTTGATAAAATCTCAGGACTTATCGTTCTCTGTGCGATTCTATATCTTGTCGGAAAGATGATTCATCATGAAGTGAACTATTTGCTGCTAGTAATTATCTTGATGATAGATAATCTGGTTTCTATTTTGTTAAATATACCGACTAATTTTTACTCTGATTCTATTGTTCAGTTAAATGCTATGAGCAATATTTATCCAATCATAAATATAGTGGGTTTTATTTATTTGTTGTATGATATTTATAGAACAAAATATTACAAAAATCTTGTCGTATTTAAGCTGATAGGGATGATTCTATGTCTTTCATCGATTCTGTTAATTAACCTTAACATGACACGTAAAGTCCCTGTAGAGACAGGCGTATTATATCATTCTGTTGCATATGCCGTTACTGTGGTTTTCATATTAGGTTTTGTGACAATAGGATATTTTAAAAATTGGGAAGATGAGAATTTTAATATCATAAAGCATGATCAAGTTGTTGACGATTCTATCCTTTCCTCTATATTTTATGCCTTCACTACTATATTATATTTTGTAGGGATTAAAAATATAAATTTTTTGGAGAGTACTGTTGCATTATACATTTACTGTGCTTTTGTTACAGTATTAGCTGTTCTTCAGTCGAAAGAGATCTTGAAAAGAAATGTAATCCCTTATTTCATTCATGTGTTGCTAGGTTTAGAATATTTAGTATTAACCTTTTCTGTATTAAATGGACTTCTGAATGTAGAAATTGTTTCGTTCCTATATAATATTGCCGGACTAGTAGTGGCAGTTGCTTCTATAGCGTTAGGGTTCAAGTGGGCGATGAAAGGTCTTAGAGATTACGGACTATGTCTTACGATATTAGTGGTATTAAAATTTATCGTTGTAGATATGCGTGGTGAAAACTCTATAAAAAGAGTATTATCCTTGATAGTTGGCGCTATACTTTGTTTTGCAATCAGCTTCATTTACAATAAATTGAGCGTAAAATTTAGAGATAAGAATAGTGAAAATGAATAGAATCTACAAACTACAAAAAAAGACTCAATCTGACTAATACACAGATTGAGTCTTTTTTATTTAATTAGATTGATTTGAAAACTTACCTCTTTTATTATCAGAATATGTTTATTTTTAATTTATAATATTTTGTTTTGCAACATATCAATTTACTTTTTTATTTTTTTGGCATAAGGGAGGTTACGACATTAGTATAAATTTCTGCAGATGCTTCGTCCCAATTTTGGCATATTGTTCGTGCAAGTGTAACAGAAGGAACAGTAATATTGAGACAAAATATATCAATATCTTCATTTGCCATAGAGATGCAAACAGAGTAATTTCCGTCGTCAATTTTTTCGTAGGTAGCTTTAATCTCTTTTTCTTTGATAAGAGATTCTTTTTTGTCATCCAAGTAAATTAAGATTTGTTCTCGTTTAGAGTATGATAATTGGTTTTCAAAAAAACGAAGGACTTCTTCTCCTTTTTCAGTAATGATGAAACGGGTAGGAGAACTCGATTGTATTTCTTGAATAAATCCATCCTCGTTCAATTCATACAAATATTGTTGTAACGAGAAAAAATCAAGAAGCTCATTTTCCAAAAAAATGTGAGTTAATATATTTTTTGACAATGAAACATTTGCATTTTTTAACACAAATAGAATATATAGTTTTTCTTCCGCTAACTTTTTTGTCGCTCTATCAAACATGTCAAAACCTCTTTGTAAGTAACTTTTTTATGAGAATTCAATCAATATCATAAGAATACAGTCAATGTACTACGACATCATCATACCATATTTCGACATAGTGGTGTAGATGGTTATCAAAGATTCAAAACAAATTTCATTTTTATTTTGAATCTGTTACCAAAGGTTGAGTAATCGTTGCATCAATAAATCTACAACTGTAATGGCAACCCAGCAAGTTCCACCTAGAAAGATAGCTTGTCCTCCGGTTTTAAGTAATTTCATGATGTCGGTATTAAGTCCAATTGCTGACATTGCCATAACGATACAGAATTTGGAAATGATTTTGAAGTAATGGAAGATGTCGGTGTTAATTCCATTTTTTGTTAAAATAGTAGTTAAGATAGATGCCAAAACGAAAAACAGGATAAACATAGGGAATACATTTTTGATACTGACCTTCTCTGCAGAATAAGCACCTTGTTTTTTTTGTTTGTATATTTGATAAAAAGACAAGCCTAATGTGATTGGAATAATTGCCAGCGTTCTTGTTAATTTTACAATCGTTGCGCCTTCTAACGTATGTGAGTTGTGAATGTTATCCCATGTTGTGGCAGTTGCAGTAACAGAAGAAGTGTCATTGACTGCAGTTCCGGCAAATATCGAAAATCCATTGTCAGACAACCCTATCAATTCACCTAATGTTGGAAATATCATTGCTGCCAAAATGTTGAATAAAAAAACAACAGAAATCGCCTTGGCAATCTCTTCTTCATCGGCTTTGATAACAGGAGCTGTCGCAGCAATTGCTGATCCTCCACATATAGATGAACCGACACCGACTAAGATGGTTGTATTACTGTCAAGGTTGAATTTTTTTTGTAATAACCATGCACATAAGAGTGAAGTTGTGATAGTAGATAAAATGATTGGTAAAGAAGTTGTTCCAACCATTAAGACTTGTGACAAGTTGAGTCCAAATCCCAGCAAGACAACTGCAAACTGTAAAATATATTTTGATGTAAACTTAATACCGTCTCCGGTTTTAGATCTATCTTTGTAAAATATATTTACTATCATTCCGATAAAGATAGCAAATACCGGTGCTCCGATTAAAGGAAGAGTATTCCCTAAAATCCAAGCCGGTGTTGCAATGAGTAAACACAGTAAAATGCCATAAAAATTTTTTGAAAATGATTTCATAAAAATGTCTCCTTTATTTAAAATTCGTACATTTACAGTATATCACGATGAATTTATTTCGCACTATATTTATTTTTATGATTAAAGAGAAAAAGGCACAAATAAACTTAAAATAATAAGGGCAGGAGAGGTAGAGAAACATAAGTGAAGATAGAAATATCATTATGTAGTATATCTTCTTTTTCAGCAAGACAGTTTATCTTATGTAAAAATAAATAAATGCCTCAGTTCAGTAGGAAAAATGAAATTTAAATTGATTTTAATGCAATTTTGTTGTATCCTATTGATGAAAAAATAAAAATTGTGAAAAAAACATGGGAGAAGCTAACTTCTGGGAGCTGTCTTCTTTGTATTAGAAAGGGGAAAACTAGTGAAAATATTAGTCATTAACTGCGGAAGTTCTTCTTTGAAATATCAATTGATTGATATGGAAAATGAACATGTGTTGGCAAAAGGTCTTGTGGAAAGAATCGGAATCGAGGGTTCTATCTTGAAACATGAATCAGCAAACAAAGAAAAAGAAATTATCAAAGTACCTATGGAAGACCATAAGGTAGCTTTAAAATTAGTGTTAGAAGCACTTGTAAATGAAGAGTATGGTGCGATTGCATCTATGGATGAAATCAGTGCGGTAGGTCACCGTGTGGTACATGGTGGAGAAAAATTCGCTGAATCTTGTGTTTTAACAGAAGAAGTAATTAAAGCGTTGGAAGATTGCATCGAATTGGCACCATTACACAATCCTCCAAACTTGGTTGGAATCTCTGCTTGTAGAGAAATTCTTCCTAGTGTACCGATGGTTGCTGTGTTCGATACTGCATTCCACCAAACAATGCCAAAAGAAGCATTCCTATACGGAATTCCTTATGAATATTATGAAAAATATGGAATTAGAAAATATGGATTCCACGGTACATCTCACAGATTTGTGTCTATTCAAGCTGCTAATTTGTTAGGTAAAAAACCGGAAGAGCTTAATTTGATTACCTGTCACTTAGGAAACGGTGCATCTATTGCGGCAATTAAGGGTGGAAAATCTGTAGAAACATCAATGGGATTCACACCATTAGCAGGTTTGATTATGGGAACACGTTGTGGAGATATCGATCCGGCTATCGTTCCTTTCTTGATGCAAAAAGAAAATTTGAGTCTTGAGGAAGTTAATAATTTGATGAATAAACAATCCGGAGTATTAGGACTTTCCGGTGTAAGCTCTGATTTTAGAGATATTGAAGAAGAAGCATCAAAGGGAAATGAAAGAGCACAAGTAACACTTGAAACATTCCGATTAAGAGTAAGAGAAACAATTGGAGCGTATGCTGCAGTGCTTGGACGTGTAGATGGTATTATCTTTACAGCAGGTTTGGGAGAAAACTCAGCAAAAGATAGAGCAGCAATTTGTGAAGGATTTAAAGCTTGGGGAATTACTTTAGATGAAGAAGCTAATAAACAAAGAGGAAAAGAAATGTTCATTTCTACACCTGACTCTAAAATTCCGGTAATGGTAATTCCGACAAACGAAGAACTTATGATTGCAAAAGATACTTTAGAGTTGGTAAAATAGTATCTGATATCTTTATAAGAGATGTTTTAAATATATTAAGCAGATATACAAAAATATTGACAAAATACGAAACGCTTTGTATAATGAGAAATGTTGAATTATCAGGAGGGTGTCATGACTATTATAGATATTACTGATGTAAAAAAAAGAAAAAAGAAAAGTATTTCTGTAAATGATGTCATCCCCTTAGAAGAATGTAATGCCAATTATGACAATGTTCTTTTTTTAGAAACGCCCGTTGTGGAAGGTCGTGTTCGCTATCATGAAGACAATTTAGTTTTTGATGGTAGTGTAAAGGCCTTATTGTCCGTACCTTGTTCCAAATGTTTGAAGGAAATTGAAATTTCGGTCGACAAGCCATTTTTGGTCGTTTTGGTAACAGAGGAAGAAGAATACTTTATGGATTTTGATAGCTATTGTTATGAAAAAGATCAGTTGAATCTATGGGATTTACTATGGGTACAAATTTGGGAAGAAATACCGTTTAGACTATTATGTAAAGACGATTGTTTAGGTGTTTGTCCGACTTGTGGTCATGATTTAAATGATGGACCTTGTGATTGTCCTGAAGTTGAAAAACCGATAGATGAAAGAATGGCAAAGTTGAGAGAATTATTGAACTAAAGGAGGTAAGAAAGAAATGGCAGTACCAAAGAGAAAAACCGCAAAAAGTGCGACAAGATCAAGAAGATCTGCAAATATGAAAATGACAGCAAAAACATTGGTAAAATGTTCAAACTGTGGAGAATTCGCTTTACCACATCATGTATGTGCAGAATGTGGACATTACAAAGGTAGAGAAGTTATTGCAAAATAGATTCTATTTTGCAATGAAAAGGACATGTGTTAAGCATG
>NZ_DBHIIC010000038.1:0-14385 GCF_057248345.1 Filifactor sp.
AAGTATCTCTCTTTTTTTATTTATTTCTGTAACATATGTCTTATCACATTACAAAATCTTTAATACATTTGATTTACCTATGGATTTATTCAATAACACTGAAAAAATAACTATACTGTCAATACAATTCATAACTAAATTTATGTCTTAGCATTTTAAAATGTATAACGAAATTGATTAAGAACTATTCATAAATATAAGTGTGTAATTTTAACTTAGATATATTGTCTTAATTTATATTATCATAGTTAGTATATAAAGAATTAGAGAAAGTAGTATAAATAATTATGATAATAAAAAATACAGCTTACTTGAATTCGAATGAACATTCCATCCCAAGTACACTGTATTTAAAACATAACAATAGTTTTATAAATCTAACTTCAAATCTCCATCTTTTATCCAACCTATTTTTTTTAAAATGTTATAGAACAACAAACTTAATACTGTGGGTAAAATAAAATGTATTAATAAGATTCCACCATAAATCTTCATTGACGAATGACCAGATGCCATCATAGCAGTAACAGTCCCTATTTGTCCTACAAAACCACTTGTTCCCATTCCTGAACCAATTGGAATGTTTTCCATTCTAAAAACCATTGTTGATATTGGTCCGGTAATTGCTGCAGCTAATGTAGGCGGTATCCATATTTTCCAATTTTTTAATATATTTGGAACCTGTAACATGGATGTTCCAATTCCTTGAGCTAAGAGACCGCTCCATCCATTTTCTTTAAAACTAATTACTGCGAACCCAATCATTTGTGCACTACATCCAGCGGTCGCTGCTCCTCCGGCTAATCCTGCTAAAGAAAGCATCATACACAATGCTGCAGAGCTTATTGGTAGTGTTAGAACCATCCCTACAACAACTGATACAATCATGCCCATCCAAAATGGTCTCAGTGTAGTTGCAACCATAATCATATTTCCCAACCGAATCATAACAGAGTTAATCGCAGGTCCTAAAAAAGTTCCCAACCATACCCCGCTAACTATAGTTACTGCCGGAGTAACTATAATATCCACTTTAGTTTCTTTAGATACTATTTTCCCTAACTCTACACTAATCCACGTAGCAATCCAAGCACCAACCGGTCCTCCAAACTTATTTCCTGCAAATCCTACAATAACTGAAGAAAAAATAACTAGATTTGGAGCTTTCAATGCCATAGCAATTGCTACTGCAATAGCGGGACCTGTCATATCTTTTGCTATAGGCCATATGACTTCAGATAAAAATGGAATATATAACTTAGTCCCTATAGTATTAAGAATAGTTCCTATTAATAAAGAAGCAAATAAACCCATCGCCATGGAACCTAATACATCAATTCCATATCTTTGAAAAGACATTTCAATTCCTTTTTTCTTTAAAAACTTTTCTATTGCATTGCTATTTTCTTTCACTTTATTATCCTCCTAAGTAGTTGTTATTAAAATTATGTATTTCACAGTTGTAAGTTACTTTTGTGAAAAAACAATACTTGTTATGTCTCGAAAACAATCATATACTAAAAATTATGAATTTACAACTGTCTTGTCATAAAATTTTAATTAAAATTTATCAAATAAGAAATACTTACTTTTCATTATTTAATTAATTTTTAAATCTCTTGAAATATACAAAATATATTGTATAATGATAAGTGATAAAAGTCTAGAATAGATAGGTTTTTACACAAAATTTAGGAGGGATTAATTTATGAAACACTCTACATCATCAATTGTTATGGTTAGACCTGTAGCATTTCAATTCAATGCTGAAACTGCTGTAAACAACGTGTATCAAAATAATGATAACAAGGATGTTAACGAAGTACAAAAGAAAGCATTGGAAGAATTTGATAATCTTGTAAAAGAATTGGAAAATCGTGGTATTACTGTTCACGTTCTTCAAGACACATTAACTCCTGCAACACCAGATTCTATTTTCCCAAATAACTGGTTCTCAACACACGAAGGTGGGTTGATGGTAATATATCCTATGTTTGCTGAAAATAGACAAGCAGAAATCGCAAAATTCCGTTCAACTGTTGAAAAAATTGCTGAAGAAAGTCAAAAAGATGAACCTTTCTTTACTATCATTGACTATTCTAAAAACAGAGAAAGAAATCAAATCTTAGAAGGAACAGGATCTATTGTAATTGATAGAAAAAACAAAGTAGCATACTGTACTTTAAGTCCTCGCGCAGACAAAGAAATGTTCGAAAAATGGTGTAAAGAAACTGGACATACCGGAGTAACATTCATTTCTTACCAAGAAGGAAAACCAATTTACCACACTAACATTGTTATGGGAATCGGAGAAAAAAATGTTTTGGTTGGTCTTGACGCAATTGATGAAAAAGATAGAGCTCGTGTTCGTGAGTCACTTGAAGCAGGTGGAAATGAAATCATCGAACTAACAATGGATCAGTTAAAAGCTTGTGCAGGAAATACCTTAGAATTAAAAGGTAAAGACGGTAACTTTATCGCTATTAGTAAAATGGCATATGATTCGTTAACAAAAGAACAAGTTGCACAAATAGAAAAATCAACACCTATTCTAGTTGCTGACATCAACACTATTGAATTCTACGGCGGTGGAAGTGTTAGATGTATGATGGCTGAAGTTTTCTAAATTACAAAAAATAAATAAATTTTAAGGATTATATCTTCAAACAATAGGTATAATCCTTTTTTATCTTTAAAACACTTAATATCTAATTGTTACTTTTAAGTTTTTGTATAATTCAATAAACAAAAAAATTCTCTGTCATGTGAATATTTTCCATAAAACATAGAGTTAAAAATTACACTAGTTATGGTTTTATTACAACAAATTCTCTTATCAGTCAAATTATTTCTCATTGACTTAACAAGAATAGTCAATTTTCTGAGTCAAAAAAGATAGATGATAAGAGTTTATTCCTTTTACAGAACCAAAGTTGATTTCCTGAATTAATTTATGTATGGTGCAGATTAGGGAGACTATTCTATATTTTTCTTGAAATTATTGATATTACTTATATTTAACATTTTTAATACATAAAAATGTGCAAGCAAAGTGCAAATATAAATCATTTATTTTTCTAAAAATAATCAAAAATTTTTTAAGCTATTTTCACAAAAACTCTTTACAAATCTACTATGTCATAGTGTATTAAGGATATAAAAAGGAGGAGAAAAAATGAATAAGATAATAGACACGATAATAGACTTGCTGGAAATTAAAGCGTTAGTCCTAACAATCACAGAATTAAGCAAGTCTAAGAGAAAGAGAAAATAACTTCTTTTTCTCCCCCTCAGTAGGGTACGTCTATTATAACACTTCATACAAAAAATGAAAGACATTAAGCTTATTGCAGTTGTTATCTTAATCCTAAATATAATGGATGGAGATTTCAAAAATCTTACTTTTTTAAAGTATAATAAAATCTATATTGCTTTTTATTAACTTAATTTTAATATGCAGAAAGGACCGTTTGATATTGAAAAATAAACGAACTGATTATAATCGGAAATGGCAAGAAAAAAACAAAGTAACATTGGATGATTTGAAAGAACCGGCTGAATTGATTCAGGAAAAAGTACAAATATTATAAAAAATAGAGGGAGCTCATGCTCCCTTCTACTTGATTACTACTTCTTTATCATTTCCGGACACATTATACCAAAATTCCCTAAAGTTTCTTTTGAAACCCCTAACATTTTTGCTGCTTCTTCTTGTGAGTATCCTTTATTTACTCTAGCTGATTTTAAAGTCATTTTATTCATACTACACCCCTTAACAACTAATTATCACAACTAATAGCATTACTTTTACATCAAACTTCTTTTTTGTTTCCATCTTTACATAAGTTAAAATATCCCGTATAGGCCGATAGAACAGCTCTGTTTTAGGCAAAGTGTCTGTATAACAGCACAATACCAATTAGAAGTAAAACTCCGACAATTCCCTCAATTTTTTCTTTTTTGTAGTCTTGCGAATATTAAATTTTACTTTCATTATTTCCCCCTCCTTACAAAAAGCATTGCTCTTGGGAAAAAGATATGATAAGATATTAGATAGAGGGAGGATTTCTCCCCCTATCTTAGAATTCGATTGTGAATTCTATTTTGAACCAAATGAGGTTAAGAGTCAGGCTTAATCTCATTTTTTATGTTTCTTTTTCTTACTCATATCTTTTTTCTACCCTTCTTGATTATATACAGTACACTAAAAGCGTATTATCAACACTTAAATTGTAATTTTTTCTTTTTTTGATTTTTTATTTTTTAGCGTACTATAATCAATAAAAAAGAGGTGATTGCATTCGTTAATAATTTAGGAAATAAAGAAACTATAGCTAGAAACATAAAAAGGTATATGTAAAAATCTAATATAGGTGGAAAAGAATTATCCCTTATAAATGGAACAGCATACACAATTGTAAGTGATTAGGTTAATGCTAAAAAATATCCTAGAATAGATAAAATAGAAAAAATGGCGTGCTATTGGAGAATTTCAAAATCCGATTTAGTAGATGAATACAAAGACGAAACGCAAAATAAATTAACTTTTGTAGGGAATATAGTTTCTTCATCTAACCAAAAGTATATCCCTTTTGTTCCGGATGTTATTGCAGCTGGTATTCTATCAACCATTGAAGGAATAATGCAATTAGATACAATAGCCCTTCCTTTTTGATTTTTTAAGAAAACACAAAAACAACAAAAATTTAATCACAATGCAAATTCTGGGAGAAAGCATGAACAAAATCATACTGAACGGTTCCTATATCATTATGAGAGCAGACATTGAGTTCTCATCATTAAAAGATGAAGATATTGTAGTTTTTGACAAAGAACACGAATATCCCCTCAAACATTTCTACAAAACAGAAGATAAACTGATTTTCAGACCAAATTCAACAGAAAAATCATTTGTAGATATTACTTATGATATTAATGATAACTTAAAATATTAGAGGTAAAGTGATTTCTCATATTGTATTTGATGAATAAAAAAGAAGCCTTGTAGAGCGCGCAACTCTAACAAGGCTAAATAACCAAATTCACTCTCTAAATAGGGAAATGGTCTGTTTAATTGTACCATTTTCTTATCACACATTCAAGGAGGTACAATTATGTCAAAGAAAAAAGGAACTTGCGAAGGAACCAAATATAAAATAACGAAGAATGGAAAACCATATTACCGTGCACAAATTACCATAGGACTTGATATAAACGGAAATCCAAAAAGAAAAAGTTTTTTCGGGATATGTAAAATCTGATGTGGCTAAACGGATGCGTGAGGCACAACTGCAAGTAGATTGTTGATTAAATATCCTTGATTCTGAAATTCCATTTGGAGACTTTTTCAAAATGTGGATATTCACATACAAAAAGAACACCATTTCTCCTGCAACATTTTCAAAATATGAAGGATTCTATCGAAACAAAATAGTAGGTACTCCCATTGAAAACGTAAAACCAAAGGATCTATCTGCTATTAAACTACAAAAATATTTTAACGAAGCTATAAATTCAAGCTCACTGATTCCAAACAATGCAAAACAATTATTAGTTCGTATAAATTCTTGTTTAACATTCGCACTTCAGGAAGAATATATTTTCAAAAATGTTGCTAAATCTATCACTCTTCCAAAAGTAAATGGCAGAAAACGAACTGCATATACCAAAGAAGAACAAGAAAAAATTATCTCCTACTTAACTGATGACAAAAAAGACATTGAAATCTTTTTAGCATTTGCACCCGGAATGAGATTAGGTGAAATTTTAGCACTTTATAAATCAGATATTGATTTTAGTAAAAACAAAATAACTGTAAATAAACAATTCAAAACAATTACTATATTGAAGAGAATTTGACCAGAACAAGAAGGTATGAAATCACAAAACCAAAAACTGAATCCAGTATCAGAACCTTACCGGTACCGAAAAAAGCAATGGACAAAATCTCAAAAATGCTAAGCTCTGATACTGCACTTCCTTTTCAATCTGTTCTGCTTTTTTGTGATGATTTTGGAAGATGATTAGAAAGAAAAATACTACCTCGAAGATTAAAATAAATTGAAAAAGAACTAAATATACCGCACAAAGGATTTCACTGTATCAGACACAGCTACGCAACAAGACTTTTTGAGGAAGGAGTTCCGCCAAAAAACCGTTCAAGTTCTATTAGGACACTCCACAAAGCAACCAACAATGGAAATCTATACTCATGTTATGGGAACATCAGAAAAAATAGAAGAAGAAAAGTTAAATATTCTATTTGCATAAAGCGTGTAAAAGTGTGCAACCGGTGTGCAACAAATAATAAAAACTATGATAAACAAAAAAAAATAAACACAGATACAAAAAATAAAATGCCATGATTCCAATATTCACAGCATTTTACAAAAAAATACAATATGTATGGTGCAGATAGGGAGACTCGAACTCCCACGAACAATGTTCATACGCCCCTCAAGCGTACGCGTCTGCCATTTCGCCATATCTGCAAAACACTTCCTAGATTATATCACACTTTTTTAAAAAAAGAAACGATTATATAATTCATGATTCATCATAAAAATCTAAAATCACCAATCGAAAAAAGTAAAGAAACTTTCACTAAACTTCTGTCAATCTATTTCTTACAAAAGCACTTGTTGTATAGATATTTTATATTATATTTTCAAAACTTACTTACTATGTATCACATCTACCGTCTTCTCATGTCAGTTAACCCTAAACTGATGTATAAAGCTTTATCTACCTTTTCCATAAATCTTGGACTACACTTCCCAATCTTATCTTTCAACCTCTGTTTATCCAACGTTCTAATCTGTTCCAATAGAACTACAGAATCTTTTGCCAAACCAAATTCTTTTGCAGAAATTTCCAAATGAGTTGGTAATTTTGCCTTATTAATTTGTGAAGTAATTGCTACAACAATAACTGTAGGAGAATACTTATTCCCTATATCATTTTGAACAATAAGAACCGGCCTAACTCCTCCTTGTTCAGAACCAATGACAGGGCTGAGATCAGCATAAAAAATATCTCCTCTCTTTACTATAGTATTTATCATAATCATTTCCAACTTTCCATAATACTTTATAAATTTTGTAAGTATATCTATAATATACCTATACTCTCTCAATGTAAGTAGGTTATGTTCCCATAACAATTATTAGCAAACATATTTGAATAACCTCACCTCATCCTTAAGTAATCCACCACTTTAACTACTTCTCCATTTCTACGAAAAATTCTTGGTATTCTTCGTTGCATCATACACAAAACTTCGTAGGAAATCGTACCCATGGCTTTTGCCAATCGCTCTACTCTCATATCTTGTTCATCTGAATAAATAACCACTTTATCTCCTATTTCAAAGTCTTTGGAAATATCCAAACGAATCATACTTTGATCCATACAAACATTCCCAACAATAGGATACTTTTCTCCTTTTATTTTAACATAACAATTATTACTCAATGCCCTACTGAACCCATCTGCATATCCAATTGGAATTGTTGCAATTTTTTCGTAATCGTTCTTAACAATATATTTATGACCATAGCTAATACCGGTTCCTTTTTCTACCACTTTTAAATTTGATATTGTAGAAAATAAGCTCATTACCGGCTTAATATCCACTTTTTTCTTAGAAATCTCATCGGATGGATAGTATCCAAACAAAGCTATTCCCAGTCTTACCATATCCAAATGATATTCAGGATAACTGATTGTTGCAGCAGTATTACAACAGTGTCTTATTTCAAATTTTACATCCCGCTCCTCTAATTTTTGAAGAAGTTCAGAAAAAACTAGAAATTGTTTTTGAGTATGAGATTTATCGTATTCATCTGCCCTGGCAAAGTGAGTGAATATCCCTTTAAAATATAACCCTTTTAATTCACTCAATTGTTTGATATCACTTATTGACATATCATTACACTGAAAGCCTATCCTAGACATACCACTATCTATTTTAATCTGTACATTTGCTACTTTTTGATGTTTCAATGCAATTTCATTCAAAGTCATTCCTTGAGTTAAGGTATAAATTGGTATATCTATATCATGTTTCAATAACTCTTCATACTGATACTCAGGAACAAAGCTCAAGCAAGTAATAGGTAATTTAATTCCAGCACTTCTTAACTCCAATGCTTCATCCATATTGGATACAGCAATGTAGTCAATTCCTAACTTTTCATATAACTTTGCTATTTCAACACTTCCATGTCCGTATGCATTAGCTTTTAAAACACAACATACTTTAGTTTTATGAGTAACTAACTGTCTCAAATTTTTACAATTCTGTTCTAATGTATCTAAATTAATCTCAGCCCAAGTTGCTCCATATTGTCTCACAAAAAAATCCCCTCTGAAATATTTATTTCATTCAGTATATCACTAATTTACATATTTTTTTTGTTTTTTTATATTTTTTTTATATTATTTACATTTTTCATATAATAACAACATTCATTACTATTATTCCATAATACAGAGGGCAATCGCATTATCTCTTTCATGGGAAATAGATATATATACATAAGAAATTTCTTTTTCCCCCAATAAAACTTTTGCTTTAGAGTACAAACTAACATAGGGTTTCCCATAAGAATCATGAAAAACTTCTATATCTTTCATAGAAAATCCTACAAACCCTGTACCTAATGCTTTGGCCACAGATTCTTTTACAGCAAAAAAAGAAGCGATAGTTTCAATAGAATAATTTTTTTGTTTGAAATAAATTTTTTCTTTTTCTGTAAATAATCTATCTAATGCTCTATGGTGCCTACTACACAAATTAGACATCCTATGTATAGAAACAATATCGACTCCTACTCCCTTGATCATATTTATTCCCCTTCTGACTAAATCTGAATCTTTTCAATAGCAATTTTAGTAAATTTTTTCTTTACTAGAAAATATACTCTCTATTAATAGTATTTAACAACATATCCATTATGATATAGTATCATATATGATGGTTTTCATCTTTTCGTTTTTAATTATACACTAATTTTTAATTATACACTATTTTTTAATTATATACTAATTTTTATGAAAGGAAATGACTCTATGAACAAAAAAAATACTTTTTTTGTATATATTTTAAGATGTAGCGATAATTCTCTATATACTGGATATACTATAAATGATATAGGAAAACGAGTTGAAGCACATAATAACGGCACAGGTGCTAAATATACACGTGGTAGAAGACCTGTTTCCCTTGTATATTTCGAGGAATTTACTTCAAAATCAGAGGCTTTAAGAAGAGAATTTGAAATTAAATCATATTCAAAATCTAGAAAAGAGATTCTTATAAAAAACTTATAGTGTTCCACTACTAATTTTAATAATTTTTTAAATTTTTTTAATTTTTTGTTCAATTAAAATACAAATAATGATATTATTAATGGTACTATACTATAAATTACTGAGGTGATTGTAATTGATTAACTTAATAAATGTGTCCAAAACTTTCCACACAAAAAATAATAATGTGGTGGCGTTAGATGATGTAAATCTTCATATTAAAAAAGGTGATATATTTGGTATTATCGGATATAGCGGTGCCGGAAAAAGCACTTTGGTTAGATGTATCAATTTCTTGGAAGTTCCTTCACAAGGAACAGTACAAATAAAAGGTGTTGACTTATCTTCTCTTTCTGAAAAAGAATTACGAAACCAACGAAAAAACATTGGTATGATTTTTCAACATTTTAATCTTATGAATAATATCAATGTATTTGATAACATAGCAGCCCCTTTGAAACGAAATGGTATGAGTAAAAAGCAAATCAATGAACGTGTTAACTCCTTATTGAAGTTAGTAGGTTTAGAAGAAAAATCTTTTGCTTTTCCCCGCCAATTGAGTGGCGGACAAAAACAGAGAGTTGCCATTGCTAGAGCATTAAGTAATAATCCGGAAATTTTATTATGCGATGAGGCTACATCGGCATTGGATCCCAATACAACAAAATCTATTTTAAATTTGCTTAAAAAAATCCATAGGACCACTGGTATTACTATCGTTATTATCACACATCAAATGGAAGTTGTTAAACAAATATGTACTAAAGTTGCCGTTATGGAAGGTGGAAAAGTTGTAGAACAAGGTAGCTTGATTGATATTTTTGCTAATCCAATAAATAACATCACAAAATCCTTTGTATCACAAACAATGCATGGAGATGAATTTTTAGAGAGAATGAAGGATGAAAAACAAACAATGTATAAATTGTCTTTTTTGGGAAATACAACTCACTCTCCACTTATATCTGATGTCATTCAAAAATATAACATCTCTATTAATATTATGTTTGGAAATATTGAAAAAATATCTGATTCTATGGTAGGAAATTTAGTTGTAGAATTTCTGGGAGATTCTGAGAAGATACAACAAGCAATACAGTATATTAACCAAACCGGAACAAGAATTGAGGTGATTTCTCATGATTAGTGTTTATTTTCCTAATATAATAAATTTATTACCTGAACTAATATCCTCTTTATGGGAAACTATTCTTATGATAACGATTTCAGGTTTTTTTTCTACCATTTTTGGACTACCTCTTGGAATTACCATGTTAGTTACATCAAAAGGCCATATATTAGAAAATCCTAAAATTTATTCTATTTTATCCAAAATAGTAAATGCATTACGTTCTATTCCTGCAATTATCTTATTTACTGCATTAACAGGAATTACTCGTTTCATTATGGGAACAAGTATCGGACTAAAAGGGGCGTTATTCCCTCTTACTGTTGCCTGTATTCCATTTCTAGCAAAACAAGTTGAACTTGCACTCTATTCTATAGATTTAGGAGTCATAGAAGCTTATACATCTATGGGATTTTCTCCCTTGCAAATAATATTAAAAGTAATTTTGGTTGAAGGGTTGGGAGGAATCATTAATGCCATCACCGTTTCTTTGGTCAGCTTGCTTAGTTTCTCAGCAATTGCAGGATCTGTTGGAAGTGGCGGTCTAGGATATTTTGCAATTCGTTATGGATATCAAGGATTTAAACAAGATGCTATGATTGTCACCGTCATCATTATCCTTCTATTTGTCTATTTAATTCAAGCAGTAGGAGATTTTCTAGCACGAAAAGTAACACATTAGACTATAGACAATGATATTTTTCTGCAACTGACAGTTCTCTATCTATTCATTTCCTTTCATATGTGTTAACTATAGAATTATACTAGATTTTAAGATATAATATTCATAGTAAAAAATATTAAACTTTTAGGAGCTAATATTATGGGAAAAAAAATTGGAATACTCGGTGGAACCTTTAATCCAATTCATACAGCTCACCTTTATATAGCTGAGGCCGCAAAGGATTCTCTTAACTTAGATAAAGTTATGTTTATTCCTGCAATGCATCCCTATCATAAAGATAACGAAGATTTGGTTAGTTTTGAACACAGAATGAACATGATTAAGGAAGCAATTGCAGATAATAAAGATTTTATCGCTTCTAATCTTGAGCAAGAACTTAATCAAGAAAAATCTTTCACTTTAGATGTTTTAAAAAAATTAAAATCTGATTATCCTTATGATGAATTTTTCTTCATTGTAGGTTTAGACTCTCTGTTAAATATTGAATCGTGGTATTGTTTTGAGCAACTATCACACTATACAATGTTTGTCTGCTTTCTAAGAAATAATGAAGCAAGTTCTTCTGATTACATTCAAAAAAAAATGTATGATTTAAAACAAAAGTACAATATGGATGTCTTGTTTTTTTCTACTATATCTTTAGATATATCATCAACGAAAATAAGGCAATTCATACAAAAGAAACAAGCTGTTCGTTACTTGTTACCTGACAACGTACTTCGCTATATCCAAAAAGAACATCTGTATGAAACTAGGTGATTTGTTTGCATTTAGAAAAATTAATATTACATTTGAAAACCACCTTATCTGCCAAACGATTCCAACACACTCAAGGTGTTGTTGAAACTTCTGCACAACTATGTGACATCTTTCATGAAAACAAACAGAAAGCTATAATTGCGGCATGGTTTCACGATTATGCAAAAGAATATTCGTCTAATGAACTCATTTCCTTTTTAAAAAGCAAAAATTGTCCTATAGATGAAATTGAAGAGAAGAGTCCACAATTGTTACACGGAAAAGTTGCTTCAATCATTGCTAAAGAGCAATATCATGTTTCAGATGAGGATATCCTAAATGCAATTTGTTATCATACTACCGGTAGAAAAAACATGAGTCGTCTAGAAATTATTGTTGCGTTGGCCGACTGTATAGAACCAAATCGAACTTATCCGCATGTGGATGAGTTAAGAAAATATTCTGCCTATGACTTAGAGTTAGGCTTTTATCATGCATTAAACTATACTATTTCTTTTTTATTAAAAGAAAATAAACTAATTCATCCTCTTACCATTGAAGCTAGAAACAATCTTATGGAGAGTTGTATAAATAGAAAGGTGATTTTGTGTGAAAAATATTTTTAAGAATCTTAGTATTGCATTTATTATCTTATTTGCCATCATCTCATTCACTGTATACTTACAACAAGATGAAAAAAAAGATAATAGTTCTGAATTTGAAAAATACTGGTTAAATGCAACAGAACCTAAAGAACGTGTCAATGTTCTTATTATGGGAATAGATACAGTTGAAGGAAAAGTAGATGCTGATAATTCAAGAACCGATACAATGATTATATGTAGTATTGACCCTGTAAAAAAAACAGGATATATACTTTCTATTCCAAGAGATAGTCGTGTAAAAGTTGCAGGTAGAAAAAACAAGACAAAAATAAATCATGCACATAAGTATGGTGGGATTGAATTGGCTGTTTCTACAGTAAAGAATACTTTTCATATTCCTATTCATCACTATATCCGAGTGAATTATGATGCTCTTATTAAAATGGTAGATGATATGGGTGGAGTACAAATTAATGTATTGCAAAATATGGATTATGATGATAACGCATCAAACTTACACATTCATTTCAAACCTGGAATTCAAACACTAAACGGACAGCAATCAATGGAATTCATAAGATTTCGATATGGATATGCAAATAAAGATTTAGGGAGAATTGAAGCTCAACAGTATTTCTTGGACTCTTTTCTTCATAAGCTACTGTCATCACAGTCTATAACTAAAATACCTAAACACCTTGAAACCCTATATCAATATGCTGACACAGATATGTCAAAAAAAGAAATTATATCTTTAGCCTCTACACTAATAAAGATAAATCCAAATGATATTTCTAAAAAAATGATTCCTGGCGTTGCCAAAAACATTAATGGAACATCATATTATATTATTGATGAAGATGAGACACAAAATCTTATAGACTATCTAAATAAAGGTGTTTATGAAAAGCAAGAATATATAAGTAATGATAAAACACCTGTCGAAGATCCTTCATCTCAAAATAAAAATCCAAAATATAGTATATTTGTTTACAATGGATGTGGAATACCAAAAATCACACGAAGAGTATCTGATTTATTAAAAATTGAAGAACTTCCTATTTCATTTAGCGGAAATGCCAGCAATTTTGATTATGAACAAACAAAAATTTATTACAAGGATAATGAGCGCTTAGCAAACAAAATTTCTGAAATTATAGAAGTTGGAGAAATAAAACAAGGTACTATTGCAATTGATTATAGAGAGCCCGATATTGTGATTATTGTCGGAAAAGATTTTAAAAAATAGGAGGAGTATACAATTGTGAGTGAATTAAAAACCATCATCAATGCTATTAAAGACAAACTTGGAGAAAATATTGTCGTTTTAAATATAAAAAAAGTATCCACAATTTCTGAATATTTCGTAATAGCAAGTGCTGATAATGAAAGAAAAGTATCATCTATTGCTAAAAATGTAGAGGATGAGATGAGAAATATATCCCATTTTGCACATTCTAAAGAAGGCTATGATACTCAAAAATGGATTGTATTAGATTATGGAGAATGTATTGTCCATATTTTCAAAAATGAGGAGAGAGCTTTCTATGATTTAGAACGACTATGGAAGGATGCACCATACATTGATATCGAAAATATCTTGTCCTAATTAGAAATAGAAACACTACTAAGAATTCATCGAAGAGTCGAAAATATTCTATTAAACTTTTATTATTAGAATATTTTCGTTTTTTTTATACAAGTATATCATTTAATAGATACCTAACAAAATAATTCTAAAAAATTAGCTATATATTCTTAAACAGTTTTAATTCAAGAAATTAAACACTTCAGAATCTTATCAACAAACTAATCTTTTATAATAAATATCCACTGGCATAGCCGGTGGTTTTTCATTTTCGGGCATAGCCCTATCTTAACTGGCAGCACACACGTGTGCTTTTTATTGGCCTGCC